>JALZOI010000466.1 GCA_030857245.1 Myxococcota bacterium | reverse complement strand
CTCGGGAAGCAGGCCGGCGACGAGCTCCGGGCCGCGCTCGACAGCGCGGCGGCGCTGCAGATCGGGCTGGCGACGAGCACGTCCGAGCGCGACAACCACGCGTGGATCTACGTCGATAGCGGCCGCGAGCCGGACCCCGTCGGTCGCTATCCGTACGATCTGCGCGCGATGTGCCGGACGCCCGACGATCGGCCCGACGCCATGGTCGCGTGGGTCGAGCTCGTCCACGAGCTGGTGACCACCGTCGACGCGGCGCACGGCACGATCCTGGCCACCGGCGACGAAGCCATCCTGCGCTCCGAGGTCTGGGCCCAGCACGAATCGCGCGACGGTCGCGAGCTCCATCCCGACCCCACGCTGATCACGTCGCTCGCGGTGCGGCGCTCCGGCCTCGGGGATCGCTGGGTTCGCCCGCCTCGCTGGGGCACCTACCTGCGTGCCGAGCACGTCGCCGCCCTCGGCGGCCGCGAGCGCCTCGTCTCGATCGTGCAGCCGCCGGTGGTCCGCGACGTTGGCGCGCTGCTCTACGTCCAGCTCTCCGATGGCCCGGACACCGCGCTCGCCCCCGCGACCCTGGCGAGGCAGCGCGCCTTCGCGGAGCTGCTCGCGGGCCTCATCGTACCGGCCGTGTGAGCTTGGTCGCGACGCCCGGCGCGGCGAGCGGGGTCCTGACATCGGTGTCGTGCCGCCTGCGGTGGCCGGCGTCTCGCGGCGGCTAACCCGCCGAGATCACCTGGAGGCCGCTCGGCGCGGCGCATGCTGAAGGCAGGGCAGATGCGCCTGCTCGCGATCCTCCTGACCTCGCTCTGCGTCCTCGCCCTGCCCGCGCAGGCGTCGGCCAACTCCTGCAATGCGTTCTCGCCGTTCGTCGTCAGCGCCTATGATCTGGCGACGAGCTGCAAGCTCGTCGTGTACATGCCCGACGGCTACGCCCTCGACACCACGAGTCTCCAGACCGAGAAGGACGGCGTGTACGGCACGTACGACGCCCCGTTCACGCGCGCGTCGGTCGATCTCGACGTCGTGTTCATCGAGTGGGACGACGCCTGCGTCGAGTCGAGCCGCACCTCGCAGCGCACCTACTGGCGCTACGAGCTCGACGTCTCGACCGTCCCAGTCGGCACCGAGGTCCGCACGCCCGGCGGCGCCGCCTTGATCACCGCCGAGGGAATGTGCACCGAGAGCGAGCTACCGTTCCTCTACTGCCAGGAGCCGATCCAAAACACCTGCTGGGGCACCGACCCGGTCGACGAGGATCCGCGCACCGACGAGGCCGAGGCCTGCGGCTGCAACGCTGGCGGCTCGGCCGGCGGGGCCACGGTGCTCGGGTTGCTCGCTCTCGGCTTCGCGCGCCGTCGTCGCGCGCGCCGTTGATCGACCGTGCGAACCGGCGCCCGAGCGCTACGTCGTTGGGGTCGCGCGCCTGCACGCGTCTGCGGATCGACGTGCACGGGCGCTGGCTGTGCCATGGACGCCGGAGCCTCCCCGCGCACACGTCAGCCGGAGATCGATGCTGTCCCTTGCGCTTGCGATCCGGGGGGAACACGAACATCCCGACGATGTCGATCACCTGCCCTTCGTTGGATTGCAGACAGGTGAGCTCGGTGCATCGTCGCACCATCCGGTCTCGTCACGCCGAGCGGTCGCTGGTGGTTCGAAGTCGAACCGCTTGACGAACATGCAGCGAGTAGACCGACGTCGACAACGACGAGGACTCGGGTGGAGTACATGACTCTTCTCGAGCGTTCGTCGGCGCCGGAACGACCAAAGCCCGCCGGGTGGCGGGCTTTGACGTACAGCGTGCCCACCGGGTGGCGAGCGAGGTCGTGAGCTGACTACGAGCGAGCGTCGACTACGAGCAGCCGCTGGTGCTGCCGCAGTTCGGGCACTTGTGGCAGGCGCCGTTGCGGACCATCAGCGTGCCGCACTCGTGGCACGGCGGGGCGTCGGTCTCCTGGACCCAGGCGCGGTCCTTCAGCTCGACGGCGATCGCGGAGGCGTCGGCGCCGCCCTTGACCTCGACGGCGATGAAGTCCTTCGAGAGCAGCGGGACCTTCGGGAGGTCGAGCTGGGCGCCGCGGGCGGCGGGGTGGCTCTCGACGAGGGGCGAGGTGCCCTCGGCGGGGAACCGGATCGCGAGCCAGCGGAACAGGTAGTCCATGATCGACGTGGCGATCGGGATCTCCTGGTTGCCGGTGAAGCCCGAGGGCTCGAAGCGCGTGCCCTTGAACTTGTCGATCAGCAGGTGCAGCGGGACGCCGTGCTGGAGCGCGAGCGAGATCGACGTCGCGAACGAGTCCATCAGGCCGGCGATCACGGAGCCTTCCTTCGCCATGCGGACGAAGATCTCGCCGGGCGAGCCGCCGGTGTACATGCCGACGGTGATGTAGCCCTCGTGGCCGCCGATCGAGAACTTGTGCGTGAACGAGGCGCGCTCGTCCGGCAGCTTGTAGCGGTTCGCCATCGGCGGACCGGCCGGGCGCGACTTGCGGAGGCGCAGCGCCTCGACGAGGCGGCGCTCCTCGGGCGCGAGCGAGTCGAGCGGATCGATGTTGGCGACCGCCTCGGCGAGCGCGGCCATCGGCGACAGCGCGACCTTCGAGCCGTTGCTCGTGGCCTGCTTGAGGTTCATCGAGAGCGGCTGGGTGCGCTTGCAGCCGTCGCGGTAGACCGCGATGGCCTTGAGCCCCATCTTCCACGCCTGGATGTACGCGTCCTCGATGTCCTCGACCGTGCACTCCGTGGGGAGGTTGACGGTCTTGGAGATCGCGCCCGAGAGGAACGGCTGGACCGCGCCCATCATGCGGAGGTGACCCATGTAGTGGATCGAGCGGGTGCCGTTCGAGCTGCGGAACGCGCAGTCGAAGACGGCGAGGTGCTCGTCCTTGAGGTGCGGGGCGTTCTCGATCGTGTCGGTCGCGTCGATGTGGGCGATGATCGCCTCGACCTCGGTGGCCGCGTAGCCGAGCTTGACGAGGGCCTCGGGGATCGTGTGGTTCACGATCTTGAGGAGGCCGCCGCCCACCAGGCGCTTGTACTTGACGATCGCGATGTCGGGCTCGACGCCCGTGGTGTCGCAGTCCATGAGGAACGCGATCGTGCCGGTCGGCGCGAGCACCGTGGTCTGGCCGTTGCGGAAGCCGTACTTGGTGCCGAGCTCGAGGGCGTCGTCCCACGTCTCGCGCGCGGCCTGCATCATGTCGTACGGGACGTAGGCGCTGTCGATGCGCTCGACCGCGTCGCGGTGCTTGCGCATGACCTTGATGAACGGGGTCTCGTTCTCGGCGTAGCCGGCGAACGGGCCCGTCGCATCGGCGGCGATCCGCGCCGACGTCTTGTACGCCTCACCGCACATGATGGCGGTGATGGCGGCGGCGTACGCGCGGCCGGCCTCGGAGTCGTACGGCAGCGAGCGCGACATCAGCAGGGCGCCGAGGTTCGCGAAGCCGAGCCCCAGGGGGCGGAACCGGTAGCTGTTGTTGGCGATCTGCTCGGTCGGGTACGCCGAGTTGTCGACGATGATCTCCATCGCGGTCAGCGTGGTCGCGCACGCCTTGCGGAACGACTCGGGGTCGAGATCGCCGCCGTTCGGGCCGCCGTCGTTGGCGCGCTGGAACTTGCGGAGGTTGAGCGACGCGAGGTTGCACGCGCTGTCATCGAGGAACATGTACTCGGAGCACGGGTTCGACGCGTTGATCCGGGCCGTGTTGATGCACGGGTGCCAGTCGTTGATCGTCGTGTCGTACTGGATGCCGGGATCGCCGCAGATCCACGCGGCGTCCGCCATCTTGCGCATGATGTCGCGCGCCTTGAACGTCTCGAGCTTGCGGCCGTCGACGACCGACTTCGTGCTGAAGTCACCGTCGCGGAGGACGGCGTTCATGAACTCGTCGTTGACGCGGACCGAGTGGTTCGCGTTCTGGTAGTTGACCGAGTCGTACGCGCCACCGACGACGTTGAAGCCGCCGTCGTAGCCCGCGTCGATCAGCGCCCACGCCTTCTTCTCCTCGATCGCCTTGCAATCGATGAAGTCGGTGACGTCCGGGTGATCGACGTTGAGGATCACCATCTTGGCCGCGCGGCGGGTCTTGCCGCCCGACTTGATGGCGCCGGCGAACGCGTCGAAGCCGCGCATGAACGACACCGGGCCCGAGGCCGTGCCGCCGCCGTTGAGGTGCTCGCGCGACGAGCGCAGCGAGGACAGGTTCGAGCCGGTGCCCGAGCCGTACTTGAAGAGCATGCCCTCGGTCTTCGCGAGCCCGAGGATCGAGGCCATCGAGTCATCGACCGAGTTGATGAAGCACGCCGAGCACTGCGGGTGCTCCTCGACGCCGACGTTGAACCAGACGGGCGAGTTGAACGCCATCTTCTGGTGCAGGAGGAGGTGCACGAGCTCGTCACGGAACGCCCAGGCGTCCGCCTCGGTCTTGAAGTAGCCGTCCGCCTTGCCCCACGCGTAGATGGTGTCGGCGACGCGCGCGATCATCGCCCGGACCGAGCTCTCGCGCTGCGGGGTGCCGAGGGTGCCGCGGAAGTACTTCTGGACCACGACGTTGGTGGCGGTCTGCGACCACGTCTTGGGGAACTCGACGCCACGCTGCTCGAAGAAGATCTTGCCGTCAGCCCCGGAGATCACCGCATCGCGGAGCTCCCACTCGACCGTCTCGAAGGGGTCCACCCCCTGGCGCGTGAAGAAGCGCTCGAACGTGAGTCCCGGGCGCTGGTCCTTGATGACCCGGCTCTGGACTTGCTTCTTGGGAGCAGCGACGGCGACAGACTTCACGAGCATGACCCCTCCTTGAACTCTTCAGTACGGCGTGGAAAACAGGATGAACCGTGGGTGATCTCAGCGCGTAGCTATCCCAGCGGCAGCACTCAAACCTGCCGGAACCCCCTGGGAATTTGCTGCTAGCGGCTGACGACGACGAGGACGGTCCGTGGCGGAAAAGCTGCTCTACCAGGTGGCTCTGACGCGCTTCCTTTGAAGGCGTTTCGTCACTGGTTGTGATCCGTGTGGGACAGGCTCGGCGAGTTCGGTTTTAACGATGGGAGCAGGGTTGGGCAAGAAAAAGAGCCACTAGATTTGGGGGGTACTCCGGGAGTACCGGCTACCGCTAGTGTGTGATGGTGTGTGACATTCAGGTGGAGTACCTGTGAATTGAGGGTGGATTGTGGATGGCGAAGGCGGAGTTTCGTAAGCGATCCTGAGGCGTTGTTCGCGGCTGTGGATAAGCCTGTGGGCAGTCAAACTCGCCGAATTGACGCGCTGAGTTGCGGGAGGATCCCCGCGCGAAAAAAAATTGCTACCCGGTCCGGATTAGGGTTGAACGAAGGGTTTCGGCGAGCGGATCTCCCCGCCGTTTCACGGGCTTGCGGCGGTTGAGCCGATCGGCCGTGACCTTTCTTCAGCTCCGGATAGCGGAGCGTGGCCCGTGCTGCTGACGAAGCGAGTACGTGTAGGTGCACGTCACGCGGCACGTGCACCTACACGTACATGGCGTCCCCATGGTTTCGGGCGGCAAGCCACGGGGAAGCCCGCCGAGGCTCCCGGCTGGTCAGTACTTTGCGAGCTCGCTGGCCGCCCGGGATCGCTTCGCGGCGTTCGGGTGGTGCTTCGCGGTGTCCTCGAGGTACGGCTTCGCGGCCTCCCCGATCTGCGTGCGCAAGAAACCGGCGAGCGGCGCGTCGTAACGGGGCGTGGTGATGAAGCCCTTGAGGACCATCTTGATCAGGTCGGGATCGGACCGCAGCTGCGGGTCGAGCCGGACGGCGTCCTTGAGGTGCCGGAGGCCGTCGGTCCACCACAGCTTGTCGAAGAACAGCTTGCCGGTGAGGTAGGCGAGCCGCGCGTCTCCCGGGAACGTCTTGCGCGCGCTGATCAGGAGATCGATCGCGGCCTCGCGACGCCCGTTGGCGATGAAC
The DNA here is from genome assembly GCA_030857245.1 of Myxococcota bacterium. GTDB lineage: Bacteria > Myxococcota_A > Polyangia > Haliangiales > Haliangiaceae > JABFXX01. The sequence continues at coordinate 229 of JALZOI010000466.1, read as the reverse complement.
TGGTTCGCACGCGACAACACGTCAGCGACGGGATCGCTGGGATCCATCGTGATCTCGGGATGCTCGGGACGCGCGATCCCCGCATCCGCGGGCGCAGCCACCGGGGCGTCCGGCTTGCCACCGAAGATCACCGCGAGCGCGATGATCACGGCGACCAGGCCGCCGCCGGCCATCGCGAGCTGGCGCGTGGTCAGCGGGAACGGGCGCGCGTCGGCTCCCGGGCCGAGCG
>JALZOI010000465.1 GCA_030857245.1 Myxococcota bacterium | reverse complement strand
GTGCGAGGCCAAGGAACATCATCGGGGTGGGAGCTCGGGACGTCGACGTCGACGTTGATCGGTGAGATCGGCTAGCGCGCCACACGCGAGGCTCCTGCGAGGCCACCGCCGACCAGGCCGAGCGCGGCGCCGAGCGCGACGAACAGGACGAGGTGCGCGCCGCCCGGCAGCAGCGGCTCGACGCGCCCGAGCGACGTCGCGAGCACGCGCGCGAGCGCCTCGGAATAGCCGATGAAGCCGACCCGCAGCGCGAGCGCGGCGAGCAGCGCGGCGAGGGCGCCGGTGAGCGCGCCGGCGAGCGCGGTCGGGATGATCACGAAGCTCGGCGACGCACCGAGCAGGTGCGCGACGGCGAGGCCGGGAGCGCCGCGATCGAGGCGGACCCGGATCGTCGCGATCACGATGATCAGCGCGAGGCCGGCGAACAGCGCCGCGCCGATCCACGCCACGGTGCGGACGGCGCCGAGCACGCTCGCGATCCGATCGTCGCGCGCGTCCTCGACGATGACGTCGGTGACGCCGGGGGCGTCGCGCAGCGCGCGCACCGTCGGGCTCATCGCGACGACCTCGCGGACGCCGGGGGCGAGCGTGACCTCGACCGAGCCGGGCAGCGCCGCGAGATCGACGCCCTCGAGCAGCGCCGCGTCGGTGCCGAGCGCGGTGACCAGGCGGTGCGCGGACTCGGTGGCGGACACCAGCTCGGCGCCCTCGACGCCGGGCAGTGCGCGCAGCTCGGTGACCAGGGCCTGCGCGCGCTCCTCGGCGACGCCGTCACCGAGGTAGACGACCATGCTCGCCGTCGCACCCGGCCGCTCGGCGATCCAGCGATCGACGCTGGTGGCGGCGATCGCGGCGATGCCGACGGCGAACAGCGCACACACCAGCGCGAGCAGCGACCACAGCGCGGCGCGGGGCCGCTCGATGGCGACGCGGGCGGTCCGGCGCAACGCCGATGCGGCGGCCGCGAGCAGGCTGGGTTCGCCGATCACGTCTCCTCGTCGCCCGCGCCCGAGCCCGCGAAGGCGCCCGCGAAGGCGCCCGCGAAGGCGCCCGCCATGCCCGTGGTCGCGCGCCGACCATACGGGCCGGTGATCCGATCGAACACCGCCTCGGGCGCCGGCCCGGGCTCGGGCTCCATCGTCGCGTCCGAGACGTCGAACTCGCGGCGGCGCAGGTGCCGCGGTGCCTGGGTGCGAAGCTTGCGCAAGGTCCTCATCTTCATCGGGCGCCTGCCGTGCGAGCGGTGATCGGAAACGGGAGGACGTTCGGGATCTCGGGATCAGCGAGCGGCTGCGGGGCGGGCGCCGACTCGACGCCGGCCAGCAGCTCCTCGACGGTGCGACCCGCACGCTCGAGCTCGAGGACGGGCACGAGCAGGCCCTCGGCGAGCGCGAGCTGGCGCCAGCCGAACCGTCCGGCGATCGAGCGCAGCATCGGATCGCGGCCGAGCACGATGCAGGCGGCGCCTCGCCCGGCGGCAGCAGCGATCGCGGTGCACACGACGTCGGCGCCGCCTGCATCCTGCGCGCTCGTCGGGTGATCCGCGATGATCAGATCGGGCTCCCGCACGAGGGCGCGGGCGACGGCGACGCGCTGGCGCGCCGATGCCGAGAGGCAGTCGACCGGCAGCGAGGCCTCCGACTCGAGGCCGAGCTGCGCCAGGACCTCGGCGGCGCGCAGCACCGAGACCGAGCGCGGGATGCCGTCGATCTCGAGCGGCATGACGACGTTGAGCTGGGCGCTCCGCTCCTCGAGCAGGCAGAGATCCTGCGGGACGATGCCGACGCGGCGGCGCAGCAGGCGCAGCGACGAGCGCCGCAGCTTGCCGACGTCGCGCCCGAGCAGCTCGATGCGACCGCTCGCGAGCGGCGCCTCGCCGAGGGTGGCCGCGACGAGCCGCGAGGACCCGACCCCGGCCGCTCCGACGATCACCACGACCTCGCCCGCCCCGACGGAGAGGTGCGCACCGGTGACCAGCGCTGGACCACCCCGCGGGTGATCGAGCCCAACATCGACCAGGTTGATCATCGCCTTCGGTCCTACGCCACTCGATCGATCGGGGCAAAAAACGGGCGGTGCGCGCGCCGCAAGGTGCTGCTTCTCGTAGGATTGGTCGATGCGCAGGCTCACGCTGCTGGTGCTCGTCGCGTGTCGCGCGGGAGACACCGAGGAGCGCGTCGCCGAGGCGACGAAGCGCGTCGGCGATCACGATCAGCGGATCGGCGCGCTCGAGGCGCGCGGCACGCTCGACGTGAAGCAGGTCGCCAGCGAGCTCCTCGCGCGCGGCAAGGCCGCTGGTCTCGAGGGCCCGCAAGGTCCTCTCGGACCGCCAGGCCCGCTCGGACCCGCCGGTCCGATGGGGCCCGCCGGCGTCGGCCCGATGGGGCCCGAGGGGCCGCGCGGCGCGAAGGGCGATCCGGGCCCGCCGGGTCCCGAAGGTCCGCAGGGAGTCCAGGGCCAGCAGGGCCCGCAAGGGCTGCAAGGACCGCAAGGCGTGCCCGGCCCGAAGGGCGCGCCCGGCCCGTCGGCGGCGTACGGGATCAAGAGCGACATCCAGCGCAAGGAGGCGCGGATCTCCGTCGGCGCGGGCCAGGTCGCGACCGCGGTCGCCACCTGCGATCGCGCCGTCGATCTGCTCGTCACCGGCGGCTGCTACGCCGATCCGCAATGGATGGCGCAGCTCGTGGCCGCGCGCCCTCTCGCGATGACCGACGCCGCGGCGCCCGCGAGCTGGCGCTGTGACTACCGGAACACCTCGCCGTCGAGCACGATCGAGGTCGTCGCGGAGGTCTACTGCGTGCGGCCGCGCGAGTGATCGCTCAGTAGCAGACGAGCCCGTGCGACGAGCCCGGCTTGAGTCCGATCGCTTTCGGCGCGGTCGTCTTCTCGGTGCCGCCGAGGTAGACGCGGAGGCCGTTCTCCGTCGATCCCTTGTCGGCGACGACGACGTGGTCATCGGGGCACACCGCGACGTCGACCAGGAGCTGGGTCCCCGGCGTCACCGGATCCGCCCACAGCGTGGAGGTCCCGAGATCGTACCCCCACAGCTGGCTGCGCTCGCCCGGGCCGAACATGCCGTTGGCGACCACCATCCACATCATGTCCGTCGTGCCGATCGGCTGGACCGCGATGCGCCCGACGAAGCCGCCGAGCTCGGAGTTCGGCACGAGGCAGCCGGCGGACGCCGGCGTGCCGCCGGTCGTGATCCGCTCGACGCACCCGACGGTGACGTCCGCGAAGCTGACGGTCGGGATCACGAGGCCGCCCGCGCCGGGCAGCGCCTCGAAGACGCCGAACGGGTTCACCGACGACAGCGTCACCGTCGCGGTGCGCGTGTTGGTGGTGGTGTCGATGACGACGACCTTGCCAGGGCCGCGCGGCGTGAACGTCTGATCGAGCAGGCCGCACGCGACGTACACGAGGTTGCCGACGCGATACGCCGAGACGCAGTCGGGCTTGCCGTCGGGATCGAGATCGCCGAGATCGATCGTGGTGATCGTCGTCGAGCCGCGCGTCAGCACGACGAGGCCGGCGGTGCCGGTCGCCGGGACGTACAGCTGGTCGCCGACGACCGCTACGTCCTGCGGGTTCGCCCCCGCGCCGGTCGCGAGCTGCTCGACGAGGGCGAACGTGGTGGCGTCGAGGATCGTCACGTTGTTGCCGTCGGCGCGGTTGACGATGAACAGCTCGTTGCCGACCTTGCGCAGCATCGGATCGTTGCCGATCGAGCCGTTCGGTGACACCCGCTGCTGGACCTCCATGGTCTCGAGTGCGAGCGAGGACATCACGCCGGTGAAGCCGGGCGTGATGAAGTCACCGGAGACGACGACGGCGCGCGACGGCGCGATCGTGCCATCGGGTCCCGATGCGTCCGGGGTGACGCCGCTGTTCGGGCCGAGGTTGTCACCGCAGGCGGTGACGAGAGTGCCGCAGGCGGCAAGGAGGGTGAGCGCGAATGACTTCTGCATACGATGCCTCATCAGTAGGTCCAGTCGAGTGACACGAAGAAGCTGCGGCCGGGCAGCGGGAACCCGGCGAGGTCGGCCAGCGAGGCCCGGGTGGGCATGTCGATCGCGCGCTCCGCGGGGACGTCGACGATCCGCGTGTTGGCGAGGTTCGCGACCGCGAGCGCGACGGCGAAGCCGCCGTACACCTCGATGCGCAACCCGGTGCCGACGAGCACGCGCGCCGGGATGCGCTGGAAGTTCTGCTGATCGAGGAAGCTCGTCGACTGCACCGCGGCGTCGATCCACACGCTCGCGAGCCGACCCGCGACGCGCTGCGCGAGCTCGGCGCGCGCGTGGAGCAGGTGACCGGGCGTGCGCGGCAGCGCCTTGCCGTCGAGGTTCGGATCGGCCACCCGCTGCTCCGTGAGCAGCCGGGTGTACGCCGCCGTGAGCGACAGCCGCTTCGCGAGCCGCGCGCTCGCGCCGAGCTCGGCACCGTAGCTCCGCGTCGCGCCGATGTTCTCCGCGCGCGCGACGAAGCCGGCGCTCGAGATCAGCGCGATCGTGTCGCGTGCGCGCGTCGCGAACACCGCGCCCTCGAGGAGGATCCGGTCGATGCGGCCCCGCGCCGTCGCGGGTGCCCACACGAGGCCGGCGTCTCCGGACGGCCCGCGTTCGGCGCGCAGCCCGGGCGAGCCGAGGATCGTGCCGCGATTCCCGAACAGCTCGAGCAGCGTCGGAAGCCGCACGTACCAGCCAGCGCTCGCCTTGACGGCGAGCTCGGGCGTGACGAGGACGCGCCCGGTGAGCCGCGGGCTCGGCACCGCATCCCAGCGTGCCGGCACGTCGGCGAAGGCGTCTGGACCCTCGGTGAGCGGCGTCGGTGCGGTCCGCGCGAGATCGACGCGAACCGCGGGCGTCACCACGACGGCGTCGCCCAGGCCGAGCTCGGTGGCGAACGAGATCGCGCCGGCCGCGCGCGTGCCGACGAGCTCGGCGCGCATGCCCGCGCGATCGGTATCGGCGAACCGATCGCCGCGCAGCTCGAGGCCGGCGATGGCGCGGTGGCCACGCCCGCTGACCGACCACGTCGAGGACGCGCCGCCCGCCAGCGTGAGGTAGCCGCGATCCTGCGTGCCCAGGCCGAGCTCGGCCATCGGATCGCGCAGCTGCTGATGCTCGACGAGGACGTAGCCGAGCTGGCGCGCGAGCAGCGGCCCGACGCTGGCGTCGAAGCGGGCGTCGCCGATGACGTCCGTCGTCGCGAGCTCGGCGGCCGCCGATGGCTGCGCCACGCTGCCCGGCAGCCCCTGCTGCTTCCACGCGACCCGCACGCCCGCGACCGTGCCGCGATCCGCGTCCCCGATCCGGCTGGCGACATCGAGCTGCTCGAACGCGTTGTTGTGGCGCACGAGGAAGCCGTCATCGGCCTGGTTGAGCGGCGTGCCACCGTCGGAGAAGAACGTGTAGTCGCCGGTCGCGCCCTGGTAGCCGAACGTCGTCGATGACAGCACGCTGCCGTGATCATCGCCGTAGCGCACGCGAGCGTGGCGCGCGCCGTACGAGCCCATGCCCACCGACGCGCGGATCCGCTCGCCGGCCTCGCCGCGGCCGAGCCGCGTCACCAGGTTGACGGCGCCGCCGACGCCGGCGCCGCCGAGCTCGATCGGGACCGCGCCACGATAGAGCTCGACCTCGCCGAAGCCCGACATCGGGAACTGACCGAGATCCGTGGTCACGCCGGCGAGGCGCGCGAGCGGGACCCCATCCACGAGCACGACCGTGTGGCCGGGCGAGGCGCCCCGGACGCTGACCGACTCGTACGCGCCGAGGCCGCCGAGGCTGCGGGTGTGCGCCCCCGCGGACGTCGCGATCGCGTCGGCGACCGACGCGGTGATGGCGTGCTCGTCGGGGTGCAGGATCGTGACGAACGGCGCGTCACCGAGCGCACGATCGCGATCGCGGTCGCCCTCGTCGGGAGCCCGGCCCTCGATCACGATGATCTCGGGCGTGGCGTCGCCGGGGCGCGCCCGCGGCGACGGCGCCGCCGCATCGTCGGCGCGCGCGGGCCCGCTCACCGTCGAGACGGCGTACAGCACACAACAGACAGCAAGACCGGTTCGGTACATGTCACCCCACGTGACGCGGGGTGTGGCCGCAGCTCGGCACCATTCACCCCGAATGACCGATGGGAGAGGTGTCCTGACTTC
>JALZOI010000464.1 GCA_030857245.1 Myxococcota bacterium | reverse complement strand
GCCCCCACCCCCGCCGTGCGATGCGACCCACGAGTAAGCTACCCGTGACCATCCGGCGCTGATCCGGCGTCGATCCAGACCTCACGACCTCGACGTCGCCGGTGAACCGGCGGCGTCGTTTTTCGTGTCATCGCGACCCGCCGTGATCGCCGCACGCTGGCGACTCGAGTGGTCGGGTAGCGGTGGGCGCAGGCGCCGGTCAGCCCCTCGCCTTGGCCTATCCTGACGTGCCGCCGTGACGATGGACCCGCAAGCCGATGCGTTCTTGCAGTGGGCGGCGCCCCGGCGGGGCCTGCGCTGGTTCGGCTTCCGGCGCAACCGGCGGCAGGTCTACCGGCGCCTGCGCAGGCGCATCGCCGCGCTCGGGCTCCCCGACGTCGCGGCCTACCGGCGCTTCCTCGACGAGCATCCCGATGAATGGACCGAGCTGGAGCGCTTGTGCCGCGTCACGATCTCGCGGTTCCGCCGCGACGGTGAGATCTGGACCGTGCTGGTCGACGACGTCTTACCGCGCCTCGCGCGCGACGCGGCGGGCTCGGCGGTCCGCGCGTGGAGCGCGGGCTGTGGCGCCGGCGAGGAGGCGTACACGCTCACCATCGCGTGGGCGCTCGCGGTCGCACCCCGGGTCCCGGCCGTCGCGCTCGACGTGCTCGCCACCGACATCGACGCCGCACAGCTCGCTCGCGCAGCAACCGCCGGCTTCCCCACCGGCTCGCTCCGCGAGCTGCCGGCCCCGTGGCGCCACGCCGCGTTCGACGAGCACGCCGCCCATGCGCGGCTCCGCGAGCCGTTTCGCACCGTCCGCTTCGCCTCCCACGATCTCCGGACCCCGCCGCCGCCGGGTCCGTTCGATCTCGTCCTGTGCCGCAACCTCGCCTTCTCCTACTTCGACGAACCAACCCAACGGTCCGTCGCCGCGTCGCTCCGCTCGGTGCTGCGCCCGAACGGCGTGCTCGTCGTCGGCCACGACGAGACCCTGCCGCCCCACACACCGGGCTTCACCCCGCTCTCCCCCGGCCTCCACCTCGCCGCCCCCTGAGACGAGCCCCACCCCCGACGGCGCGGCTCGCGGGTTCGCGCGCTCCCCCGCCCCTCGAGCACCAACCCTACGGCCAGCCTGCTCCCGGCGACCGCGCCGCGGCGAGTGCGATGTGCTGGAACCGAAACTGCCGCTCGCGCCGGTAGTCCCCGAGCAGCTCGAGCGCGAGCTCGTTGAAGTCGAGCGAGCGCACCCAGCGGAAGCCACACTCCGCGAGCAGCGGCAGGATGTCGTCGGTCCCGTACTGGATCGGCTCGCCGAGCTCGCCGACGTACGCGACGGTGTGCTGGTCAGCCGCCGACAGCCCCTGCCCGGCCGCGAGCTTCTTGCCGACGAAGTCGAACGCGACGAGCGAGCGCGGGTCGAGACCGCTCGCGAGCCGGGTCGCGGTCGCGCGCACCGCGGGCTCGGTCAGGTACGGCACGACGCCCTCCCAGATCACGAGCGCGGGGTCGGTGACATCGAAGCAGCTCGCGGTCAGGCGTTCGATCGGATCCTCGCGCTCGAAGTTGCACGTCACGTACGTCGCCGCCTCGACCGGGTAACCCGGGATCCGCGCGAGCCGCTCGCGCTTCGCCGCCTGGGTCGCCGGGTGATCGACCTCGAAGTAGCGCACGCCGGCGCGCGGCAGCCGAGCGGCGCGGGTGTCGTAACCGGCGCCGAGGATCACGACCTGACGGATGCCGAGGCAGTCGACCGCGCTCGCGACGAGGCGATCGAGGTACGCGACGCGGAGCGCGAGCCACTGTTCCATCGGTGGGAATCGCTGGTCGAGCGCGCGCGCGATGGCATGGCCGTCGCTGCCAGCGAGAGCATCCGCCCACGGATCGACGAACAGCGGCTGCGGCCACCGCGACGCGCGAGCCCGGTACGCGCACACCATCAAGGCGGTCTTCGACGCGGCGCTGTGCAGATCCATGGCGCCGGTGTATCGCGACCGGCGCGACCGACACCAGTTACACCCTGGTATCAGCTCGACCGTCGCGGGCCCTCAGCTCTTCTTCTCGAGGTGCGCGACCAGCCCGTTGTAGGCGGTGGTCACGCGCATCGAGAGCTCGTTCGCGGCCTTCTGCTTCTGCGGATTCGCCGCGTGCATGTCGGGGTGGTACTTGCGCATGAGCTGGCGATACGCCGTCTTGATCGCCGGCATCTCCGCGCCGACCTGGAGATCGAGCACCTTGTACCAGTCGGCGAGCTGCGCCTCGGTGCTGCCCGGCCGGGGCGGCCGTCCGGACGATCCCGAGCCCGACGAACCCGACGATGATCCCGACGGCGGCCGGGGTCCGGTCGAGCCCGTGCTCCAGCCACCACCGCCGCGAGCCGCCTGCTCCTTCATCCGGCGGAAGGCCTCGTCGGCGGCCGCCCGCTGGCGGGCGGTCCGCTCGTCGCGTTCGCGGTGTACGCGGGCGGCGCGATCGCGGGCCGCCTTGTCGCGGGCGCTGCGCGCCGAGGGCTCCGAGGTCGCGAGCTTCGCGAGCGGATTATCGAGCGGCGGCCGGCCCGACTTCGCGCGGGCGGCCTTGCGCGCGGTCAGCTCCGCCTGCAGGGCGGTGCTCTCGACGTTGCTCAGCGGCTCGTCATCGACGATCACCAGCGACGTCAGCTTCGACAACCCGGACTGGGCGCTATCGAGGATGCGCCTCGTGATGCTCACGCCGGCGAGCGTAGCATCACGGTCCGCCGATCCCCACCGGCCCCGCCTTGACGAACACGGTGATGACCTCCTCGTAGCGATTGGTGATGCCCTCGTCCCACGTGCCGGTGGTCGACGGCGTCGCGTGGCAGCGCTCGTAGAACGAGCCCGTCGCCGTGGTGCACGCCCACGCGCTGCCATGATCCGCGCAATCGCCGGCGTACGTCATGCCGCACAGCGTGGTCGAACCCTCCGCCGTCGGCTGCGTGCACTGCCGCAGCGCGAACGTGCTGTCGAGCTCGCCCGCGACGAGGTCCGAGCCGCGGCACGCCAGGAACACGGGGTCCTCGCCCGCGGGGGTGAAGATGTCGCCGTAGAACGAGCCCTCCTCGAGGTAGTACTCGTTCGCTTCCGCGGCGGTGACGGTGAGCGCGTTGTGGGGACCGCGCAGCGAGATCAGGATCGAGTGCCCGCCGTTGTTGACGCGCGCGAGCATGCACGCGCTCACCCAGCGCCGCTCCCCGAGCGTCAGCCGGCGGGTGTCCCAGCGGGGCGCGAGGCCGAGGCTGCCTCCGAAGCTGTACGTCACGCCATCGGCCGCGGTGCCTTCGAGCGTCACGCCGCTCGGGATCGCGCACGAGATCAGATACTCGAGCACTTCGCGATTCTCCGCGGAGTCGAGCAGGTCGGCCGCCGCGATCGTGTTGAGCGCGATCTTGTTGAGCGCGATCTTGTTGAGCGCGATCTTGTTCAGCGCGATCTTGTTCAGCGCGATCTTGTTGAGCGCGATCTTGTTCAGCGCGATCTTGTTCGTCGTCGTGACTGCCTGCGTCGTTCCGGAGAGCGCCGGCTCGTCGGCACACGCCGACACCGCCAGCAGCGACGCAACCAGGAGTAGGCCATGAACTGCACGCATCGCGAATACCTCCAGCGGGAAGAGCGCTGACACGCAGGATGACGCGTGAGCGACGAGCGATGCAAGCGAAGCACGCCGGGCGCACCGTGAGGTTTCACGATGCAGGTAGGCGCCTGGGTCACACGTCGCGCGCGACCCACAAGCCGGGTGCCAGCGGATACGGTGCCCAGCTCTCGACGTCGAGCGCCGGACCGTCGACGACCTGCTCGTGGACGGTCGCTCGCGTCAGCCCGAGCGCGGCGTGTAGGGAAGCCATGGCGGCCAGGCCGTCACGTAGGACCCGCAGGTCGACGCTCGCCGGTGGTGCGACGGCGAGCACACTGTCGGGCGCCGTGATCGCGATCGTCAGGCCCGCACGCGTCGCGAGCTCTCGCACGCGCGTGATCTCCGCGGGAGTCGCCTCGACGTAGAGCGCGAGGACGTCGATCTCGTCGCCGAGCGATGGATGGATGACGGCGCGCAATGCCGCCAGCAGGTCACGCGCACTCGCGAACCGCGCGGCGGGCTCGGGCGACAGCGCGCGCGTGATCGGCTCGTCGATCGCGGGATCGATGTCGACCTTGCTCGACGGCCGGGGCCGCGCCCCGTGGATCTGCAGATAGCTCTGCACGACGCCGGGGGCACCGCCGAACGCGGGCTGGCCCGTCAGCATGTGGAACGCGAGCAGGCCGAGCGCGTAGATATCGGTGCGGGCATCCACGGGTTGACCGCGCATCTGTTCGGGCGCCATCGCGGCGGGTGTCCCGAGCATGCTGCGGGACGAGGTCAGCCCCGGCCCCGACTGATCGGTCAGCTTCACGAGGCCGAAGTCGAGGAGCACGGGCCGGGGCCGGCCGTCGGCGCGCGCGAGGATCACGTTCGACGCCTTGACGTCACGGTGGACGAGCCCTGCTTCGTGCGCGACCGCGAGCGCATCACACAGCGGTTCGATGATCTCCAGCATCTCGACCGGCGGGATCGCGCCACGCTCGTGGATCACCTCGCGCAGGCTCGGGCCTTCGAGCAGCTCGAGGACGAGATACGGCCGGCCATCGCCGAGCGTCCCGTGGCCCAGGCCGCGCACGACGTTCGGATGATCGAGCCGCGAGATCGCGTCGAGCTCGCGCTGGAACCGGGTCAGCGCATCGATCGAGCGCACGAGCTCGAGGTGCAGGACCTTGATCGCGACGGCCTCACCGGCTCGGTCCCACTCGGGGATCCGGTGAGCCCGCCATACCTGGCCAAACCCACCCTCCCCGATCATGCGATCGAGCCGGAAGCCTGGAACCTCCAGCTGAGAGCTCGTCTCCAACCCTCCTTGCTTACCACCGAGTCAGACCGTGGACCTACTTCCCGGGTGGTCGGCGCGAGTCCTACATATCCGGAAACGTCCGGACACCTGGAGAGGCGGTAGGGCTCTGCCCTAGAGCTCCGCGAGCCGTCGCGACCAGATCGGATCGGCCTCCGCGAGGGTCCGGAGGTACTCGCGTCGCTCGGGAGAGAGCCCACCCTGCCGCGCCGCGAGGTGCAACATCTCGAGCTGGTACGGCGGTGGCAACGCCTTCGCGTCGTCGAGCGCGCGGTCCCACGCTGCGAGTCCCTCATCGGCGATGCTGGCCTGGAGCACCGCCGCGAGCCGGCGCTCGTCGTCATCGAGCGCGTGGAGCGTGACCGCGGCGAGCGTGGTCGCTAGCTCGGAGCGCTGGCCGCGAGCGGCGTAGATCCGAGCGAGCAGCATCTCATCGAGGCGGGTCGAGCCCTCCCCGTGACCCTGCTGGAGCGCGAGGCTGCGGCGCCCGAGCAACAGGGCCTCATCGAGGGCGCCCTGCCACAGGCGGTCCTCGGCGAGGTTCCACGTGGCGGCGCGCTCCACGAACGCCTGGCCGGCTTCACGCGCGAGCTGGATCACGACGCGGAGGTCGCCGGCGACGCGCTCGATCTCACCGCGGGCGGACCACAGCAGGGTGCGATTGTTGTAGGCGGCGCCGAGATGAAACCGATCACCGGACTCCTCGCACATCGCGATCGTGCGATCGAGGACAGCCTCCGCCTCGTCGAGACAGCCCTGGCCGACGAGCACGCAGCCGAGGAGGACGGCGGCGTCGATCTCCGCCCCGAGGTTACCAGCGGCCCGCGCGCGGGCGACCACGTCCCGCAGCTGGACCTCGGCACCGGGCTCCTGCTCCCTGAAGGCGATGCGCGCCGCTGCGAACTCCACGTCGATCGAGAAGCTCGCGTGACGCTGGGGATCTCGCTGGTAGTGACGGATCGCGGCCTCCGCGACGCCGCGCGAGCTCGTGAAGTCCTGCGTCCAGTCGAGCGCCGTGGCTTGCTCGAGCAGGGCCTCGAGCTGGAGCCCGGCATCTCCGACGGCCTGCGCGATCTCGAGGCTGCGGGCGAGATCGGCGAGGGCCTCGTTCACCCGCTGCAGCCGGTAGCGCGCCCGCGCCCGCCCGATCAGCGCGTGGGCATAGGGGGCGGCTCCGTCGTCGAGGTTGCGGAGCGCGCCCTGCCAGGCCTGATCGGCGTCGAGCACGCGGTGCTCGCGCTGCGCATGCGCGCCGAGCTGCGCGAAGGCGCGGGCGGCGTGCGCG
>JALZOI010000463.1 GCA_030857245.1 Myxococcota bacterium | reverse complement strand
CATCGGCGGCGGCGTCGCGAAGCCGCGCGCGGCGCGCGGTCCGATCCTCGCGGCTGCGCTCCGCATGGACGTCGGGTTCCGCAACTTCGACTACCAGGGCGACGAGACCCCGAACCTGACGCCGGAGTCGGAGGAGGGCCAGGTCCTCATCGGTCCGGAGATCGAGCTCTGGCCCGGCACGCTGTTCGGGATCCGCGCGCTGCGCGGGCTGTCGGCGCTGCTGCGGTACGGCTACGGCGCCAACGCGCAGGTCGTGACCGAGAAGATGTCGGGCGCGGAGACCGGGGCGCGCACGTTCTGGCGCGCCTTCGAGCTCAGCGGCCGCCAGCGCTTCACGGTCGCGGACACCATGACGATCGAGATCGGTGGCGGCTACGTCCGTGATCAGCGCCGGTTCGGGGGAGCCCCCGACGCGATCAAGCTCGTGCCGGATGCCGACTACAAGGCGTTCCGCCTCGGCGCCCGGATCTCCGTGCTGCTCGGCAGGCTCGAGCCGTACCTCGCGGTCGAGAACCGGCTCGTCCAGTCGGGCGGGCCGCTCGCGGCGCGGTTCCGCACCGCCAGCGCCTCCGGCTTGCACGGTGCCGCCGGCCTCGCGATGTCGTTCGGCTCGATCGGCGCGCGCCTCGAGGGCGCGATCACCCGCTACTCGTGGACGTTCACGAGCGAGGCCGGCGACGAGTTCATCGCCACCGGCGGGGTCGACTCGATCAAGTACCTCTCGGCGAGCGTCGGCTACGCCTACTGAAGCGCGGCCGGCGGGCGCCCCGCGGCCCTGGCTTGGCTAGTCGGCGCTCGCCAGGTACTTCTCGAACGCCTTGACGTCGTACTTGCGGCCGAGGAAGTCGCGCACGAGGTCCGCGGCGTCCTTCGTGCCACCGGCGGCGAGGAGCTTGTCGCGGTAGCGGTGCGTGACGTCGGGGTTCATCAGCCCCGCCTTCTGGAACGGCGTCAGCAGATCCTTCGCGATCACGAGGCTCCACATGTACGTGTAGTACATCGACGAGTAGCCGACGAGGTGCGTGAAGCTCGTGTGGAACTTCGTGCCCTCGACGTAGCCGAACGGCGTGTACTTCGCCTGCAACTTCTTCATCGTCGCCAGCTGATCGAGCTGCTTCGGATCGGCCTGGTGGAACTGCAGCGACATCGCCGCGTAGAACATCTGCTGCAGCGTCTGCGTGCCCATGCCGAACTTGTCGGCCTTGCGCATCTTGGTGACGAGCTCCTTCGGGATGACCGCGCCGGTCTGGTGGTGCCTGGCGAACCTGCTCAGCGTGTCGTGGTTCCAGCCCCACTCCTCGAACATCTGCGAGGGCGCCTCGACGAAGTCGTGCTCGGTCGCGACGCCGCTCTGGCGGATCCACTTCTGGTGGCCGCCGAGCACGTGGTGCATGAGGTGACCGAACTCGTGGAACATCGTGACGACGTCCTCGTGCTCCATCAGGGCCGTCCCCGCGGGGAAGTTGCAGACCAGCGCGCCCTCGGGGAGCTGCGTGCCGAGCACGCCGTCCTTGATGGTGAACTGCGCCGCGTGCTTGTACTTGTCGGCGCGCGGGTGCATGTCGAGGAAGATCCGCCCGAGCTGCTCGCTCTTGCGCATGACGTCGAACACCTTGACGTCGCCGTGCCACGTCACGGCGTCGCGCACCGGCACGTACTGGACGTCGTACATCTGCGACGTGATGTCGAGCAGGCCCGCGAGCACGGTGTCGTAGACGAAGTACTGGCGCACGACGGTCGAGTCGACCGCGTACTTCTCCTTCTTCACCTGGTTCTCGAGGTACGCCTTCTGCCAGTCGCCGACGGCGGTCGCCTTCGGCGCCGTCTTCTTGAGCTGCGCGAGCAGCTCGGCGTAGTCCTGCTTGGCGCGCTTCTGCGCGAGCCGCGTGATCCGCTCGATGAAGTCGGCGGCCGCCTTGCCGCCCTTGAGCATCTTGTCGTCGCTCTGGTAGTCCGCCCAGTTCTTGAAGCCGAGCAGCTTCGCCTTCTCCGCGCGCAGCGTGAACAGCTGCGCGAGGAGCGCCTCGTTCTGCGCGTCGCCGCGGCTGCGGAACTTGACGTAGAGCTCCTTGCGGAGCGCGTCGTCGTCGGCGTACGTCGAGAATGGGATGTAGTCGGGGTAGTCCGTCGAGATCTTGATGACGCCCCTGGCGTCGGGCTTGTGCGCCGCGATCCAGTCCGCGGGCATGCCGCCGAGCCGCGCCGGATCCGTGACCTCGATGTACCGCGTGTCCTCGGCGACGTGCTTCTGGATCTGCTGGCCGAGCTTCGTGGTCTCCTCGTCGATCATCTGGATCCGCGTGCGCTGCTTGTCAGCGAGCGAGACGCCGGCGCGCTTGTAGTCGCGCAGCGTGACCATCGCGAACCGCTTCGTGTTCGCGTCGGCCGCCTTGGCGTCGACGGCGCGCAGCGCATCATAGACGCGGCGATCGAGGAGCAGCTCGGAGACGAACTGCTGGACCTCGGTCTCGCACGTCCGCGCCGCGTCGCGGACCTTGCCGTCGGGGTGCACGGCCTGCATCAGGCTCGCCATCGCGCCGGCATTCGACGCGAACCGCGACAGCTCGTTGAACACCTCGTAGGTGTTGGCGATCGTGCGGGGCTCCTGGACGTCGAGCAGCCGCTGCCGCTGCGCCTTCGCGGCCGCGATCGGCTCGCGGCAGGCCGCGAGGAAGCTGGTGTGGCTGACGCCGCCGCCGGGCTGCGCGGTCACCGTCGCGGGCTGTGGCGCCGCCATGCCCGGTCGGGCGAGTGACGTCGAGGGAGCCGGGTCTGGCGCCGCGGCGAAGTCGGCGGCGGGCTGGGCAGGAGGCGTCGACGACGAGCCGCAGGCGGCTGCGATCGACGACATCAGGATAACAACGATCTTGAGGTTCATGAGATGTCTTCTTCGAGAGCTCGCGCGCGAGGCGCCATCGAGATTCACCACACCGAGCAGGTCTTGGCCGGATTCATCGGAGTGCCCGGCGCACACGAGAACGCCTCGGAGAACGCCTCGAGGTTGCGGAGCGAGCCGTAGACCCGGAACTTGGGCGGGGCGTGCGGATCGACGGTGAGCCGGCGCTGGACCTCGGCGGGCCGATCCTTGCTGCACCACGCCTGGCCGACGCCGATGAAGAACTGCTGGTCCTCGGTGTAGCCATCCGCCACGTAGATCTTTGGCGCGTCCTGGCGCAGCGACCGGTAGGCCTGGAACGCCATCTTGACGCCGCCGAGGTCGGCGATGTTCTCGCCGAGCGTGAGCTGGCCATTGACGAACTGCTTCGGCATCGCCTCGAACGTCGCGTACTGGTCGGCGACGCAGCGCGCCTTCTCGGCGAACTTCGCCGAGTCTTCGGGCTGCCACCAGTTCACGAGGTTGCCGTCGGCGTCGAACTGCGCGCCCTGATCGTCGAAGCCGTGCGTGAGCTCGTGCCCGATCACCATGCCGATGCCGCCGAGGTTGGCGGCGATCGAGCGGTCCGGCCCGAAGAACGGCCGCTGCAGGATGCCGGCGAGCAGGGCCGTGTTGTTCGCGGTGGGGTCGTAGTATGCGTTGACCGCGTGGACGTTCATCTGCCACTCGGCGCGATCCACGGGCTTGCCCGACCGCGCGAGCCGGCGGCGGGTCTCGAACGCGCTCGCGCGCGCGAGGTTGCCGGCGAAGTCGCCGCGCTTCACGGCGAAGTCATAGGTCCGCCACCTCTCGGGATAGCCGACCATGCGGACGATCTTCGCGAGCTTGCCCTGCGCGGTCTGCTTCGTCGCGGGGGTCATCCAGTCGAGGCGCGCGATCTCCTCGCCCATCGTGCGGACGAGCGCGTCGACGAGGACCGACGCCGCCTGCTTCGCGGTCGGCGGGAAGTGCTTGGCGACGTACTGCTGGCCCAGCAGCTCGCCGAGCGCGAAGTTCGCCGAATCGACGCAGCGCTTGCTGCGTTCCTTCTGCTGCTCGACGCCGGTCAGCGCCTGCTGCAGCGCGAACGCCTCGTCGTCGAAGGCCTTCGGCAGCGCGAACGCCTCGTGGTGCACGAGGTGATACGTGAAGTAGCTCGCCCACTGCGCCGGCTTGAACTGCGCGCGCAGCTTGTCGAGGCCGGCGAAGAACTTCGGCGTGCCGACGACGAGCTGCTTGCTCGGCGAGACGCCGAGCGCCTTGTAGTACGCCGCCCAGTCGACCGTGCGCGCCTGCCTGCGGAGGCCCTTGAGGTCGGTCGGGTTGTACGAGGCCGGGACATCGCGCTTCTCGGTCGCGGTCTTCGTCAGCGTCGCGATCGCGGTCTCGATCGCGATGACATCCGCGGCGGCGGCGGCGGCGCGGGCGGCCGGCGTGCCGGCGAGCGCGAGGAGCTTGGCGACGTGCGCGCGATAGGCCGCGAGCTTCTCGGCGAGCTCGGGCTTCAGGTAGTAGTCGCGGTCGGGGAGCCCGAGGCCCGCGGGGTCGAGGTACGTGACGTTGGTCAGCGAGTCCTTGAGATCGGCCGACGCGTCCGTCCACCACACGACCCAGTTGCCGGTGCGGTGGAGCTCCGTGACCGCGGCCATCCACGACCTCGCGTCCCGGACCTTGCTCACGCGGTCGAGCGCCGGCTTGATCGCGGCCAGCCCCGCCTGCTCGATCGCCGCCTCGTCCATGCACGACGCGTAGTAGTCACCGAGCTGCTGGGCGCCGGCATCGCCGCCGCCGCCCTGCGCGGCCTCTTCGAGCAGCGCGCGCGCACGCGCCTGGTTCTTCTCGTCGATCTCCGAGAACCGGGCCCACCGGGCACGGTCCGCGGGGATCTGGTGGTGCGAGAGCCAGCCGCCACACGCGAACTGGTAGAAGTCCACGCACGGGTCGGCGGTGCGATCGAGCGACGAGGCCTCGAGGCCCACGTCGGCGAGCGTCACGCGCACGCCGGGCAGCGCCGGGCCGGATGACGTCGGCGTGCCGGAGCCGGCACCTGCGAGGTCCGTGGCCGTGGTGGCGGGCGCCGTCGTGGTCGGTCCGGGCGCCGGCCCCGAGCACGCGGTGATCACGAGGAGCGGGAGGGCGTGGCGTCGCATATCGGCGGGAACCTAGCACCGCCACGTGCGGGCGAGGGAGTGGCGACGATCAGGGTCGCACCGCTGTCCCAGGGGTCGTCGCGAGCTCGCGATCGAGCAGCGCGAACAGCTGCTGCTGCCAGGTCGCGAGCGTCGCCGGGTCGGCGGCCGCGCGGTCGTGCCGATCCTCGGGGTCGGCGAGCGAGAACAGGCTCCACGCGTTGGCCTCGCGATCCCAGATCGCCTTCCAGCCATCGCCGACGATCGCCGCGAGGTCCCGGTGGATCTGGCGGTCGGGCACCAGCTCGATCAACACCGGCCGTGCGGGCGCGGGTGCGGTGCCGCGGATCACGGGCGCCAGGGACACGCCGCTGAGGTCGGGTGGCGCGGCGACGCCCGCGAGCTCGAGCAGCGTCGGCATGACGTCGACGAGGCTGACCGGGCGGTCGACGACGCTCGGCCGACTGTCCGGCGATCGGACGATCAGCGGGACCCGGGTCACCTGGTTGTACAGGCTGCGCGCGTGGAACCGCAGCCCGTGCTCGCCGAGCTCCTCGCCATGATCCGAGGTCAGCGCGACGATCGCCGTGGAGCCGAGGCCGGCCTCGTCGATCGCGGCGAGCACGCGGCCGATGCCGCGATCGGCGAACGCGATCTCGGCGTCGTACTGGTCGGAGTCGGAGTCGCCGAAGTGCACGCCGCCCTCGGGCGTCGCGTACGGATGATGTGGATCGTAGAAGTGCACCCACAGCAGGAACGGCCGGTCGTGCGGGCGGCGCAGCCACGCCACCGCGGCGTCGGCGACGGCGTCCGCATTGGCCTGCCCGGCCCGGCTCATGCGCACCACATCCGCGCCGGTGTCGACGCTGCTGAAGCCGCGGAGCTCGCGCGGCGCCACCAGGCGCTGGCAGCACAGCACCGCCGCGGTCTCGTAGCCGGCGTCGCGGGTCACCTCCGCGAGGCTCGGCGGCGGCGCCGTGCGGCTGATCGTCGACGGGTAGCGCCCGGTGAACAGCGACGGCAGCGCATGCCGCGTCGACGGACTCGGCGTCATCGCCCACGCGAACCGCACGGCTCCCGCCGAGAACCCGTCGATCCGAGGCGAGGTCCGCCGCACGTAGCCCCACGCGCCGAGCCGATCGGCGCGCAGCGTGTCGACCGAGAT
>JALZOI010000462.1 GCA_030857245.1 Myxococcota bacterium | reverse complement strand
CGCCTCGTGCGTGGCGTGGACATCGCCGCCGCGCGCCTCCCGCTCGAGCCAGGATCCGGCGGGCGGCTGGCGCCCCCCGCACGCGACCAGCGCCGCGAGCAGGCCGAGTCCCCCTCCCCAAGCTTTCCCCGGCGGCCTCGGCGGCCCCGGCGACCTTGGCGACCCGTCCTTCGCTCCCCTCATTCGTCGAGCAGCGAGCGCACCCGATCGAGCAGCCCCTTGCGCGGGTTCACCGCGGGCGCGAGCTCGCCGGTGGTGCGGGCGAGCTCCTCGATGAGCTCGCGCTGACGTACCGAGAGCCCGGTCGGGACCTCGACCTGGATGTGCACGAGGTGATCGCCACGGGGTGCGTTCTTGCCGGCCGCCTGCGGGATGCCGCGGCCGCGGATCCGGAACACGCGGCCGGGCTGCGTGCCCTCGGGGATCCGCATCTTCACGCCGCCGTCGAGGGTCACGATGTCGATCACGCCGCCGAGCGCGGCCTGGCTGAACGTGATCACGTGCTCGCTGCGCACGTCGTTCTGCTCGCGCCGGAACGTGCCGTGCTCGGCGACGCGGATCAGCACGTGGAGATCGCCCGCGATGGCGCCGCCCTTGCCGGGCTCGCCCTCGCCGCGGAAGGTCTTCAGCGTGCCGTCGATCACGCCCGGCGACAGCACGACGGTGAGCTCGCGCGCGGCCGGCGTCTCGCTGCTCGGCACCTTGATCGTCTTGCTCGCGCCGAACGCCGCCTCCTCGAACGAGATCTCGAGGGTGTAGCGGATGTCCTTGCCCTTCTGCTTGCCGCGGCGGCGGCGGAACACGTCGTTGATGATGTCCTGCGCCGCATCGACGACCGCGGCGAGGCCGCTGCCACTGTCGTCGGCGTGGCCCCAGCGATCGTAGCGGGCGCGCGAGTCCCGCTCCGACAGCACCGCGTACGCTTCGTTGGCCTCGCGGAACCGCTCGCCGCCACCGGGATTGACGTCGGGGTGGTGCTGGCGCGCGAGCTCGCGGAACGCACGCTTGATCTCGGTCTCGCTCGCATCGCGCGTGAGGCCGAGCACGGCGTAGTAGTCACGCTTCCGGCGCGCCATCAGGCTTCTCCGCTGCTCGATGCATCGGCGGCCGCGTAGATCGCCTCGCCGATGCGCTGGGCCGAGACCTCGAGCCGCGCCACGGCGTCCTGCACGAGCACGAGATCGTCGCTGTCGAGCTGCGCCTGGCAGTCGGCGAGCTCGGTGATCAGGAACTCGCGCTCGTCCTCGGGGAGCAGCGCGCCGAACTCCTCCATCGCCTTGCCCGACGAGTACAGCAGGCCGTCGGCCTTGTTGCGCGCCTCGGCGAGCAGCCGGCGCACCTGATCGGCATCCGCCATCTCCATCGACTCGACGACGAGCCGCTCGATGTCGTGCTCCGAGAGGCCGGTGGTCGGCGTGACCGTCACGCGGGTGTTGCGGCCGGTGCCGTGGTCGCGCGCCGACACGCTGAGCACGCCGTCGGCATCGATGTCGAACGAGACCTCGAGCTTCGGCACGCCGCGCGGTGCGGGCGGGATCCCGGTGAGCTCGAAGTTGGCGAGCGACTTGTTGTCCGCCGACATCTCGCGCTCGCCCTGCAGGACGTGGACGTTGACGAACGGCTGGTTGTCGATGGTCGTCGAGAAGATCTCCGTGGCGCGCGCCGGCAGCGCGGTGTTCCGCGGGATCAGCCGGGTGAACACCCCGCCGAACGTCTCGACGCCGAGCGACAGCGGCGTGACGTCGAGCAGCAGGACCTCCTGGACTTCACCGGTCAGCACGCCACCCTGGATCGCGGCGCCGACGGCGACGACCTCGTCGGGGTTGACGCTGCGGCTCGGCTCCTTGCCGAACATCTCGGCGACCAGCGCCTGGATCCGCGGCATCCGCGTCTGGCCACCGACGAGGATCACCACGTCGATGTCCCTGGGCGTCAGCCCGGAGTCCTCGAGCGCGCGCCGGCACGGCTCGAGCGAGGCCTGCACGAGCGGCTCGACGAGATCCTCGAGCTGCTGCCGCTCGAGCATGATCTGCAGGTGGCGCGGCCCGTCGGGCGCGGCGAAGATGAACGGCAGGTTGATCTCGGTCTCGAAGCCGCTCGACAGCTCGATCTTGGCGCGCTCCGCCGACTCCTTGAGCCGCTGCAGCGCCATCCGATCGCCGCGCAGATCGAGGCCCTCGTTGGCCTCGGCGAACGAGGCGAGCAAGTACTCGACGATGGCGTTGTCGAAGTCCTCGCCGCCGAGGAACGTGTCGCCCGAGGTCGCGCGGACGCGGAACACGCCGTCGTCGAGCTCGAGGATGGAGATATCGAACGTGCCGCCGCCGAGATCGTAGACGGCGACGCGCTGGGCGCCGCCGGTCTCGACGCCGTACGCGAGCGCCGCGGCCGTGGGCTCGTTGACGATCCGCAGCACGTTGAGCCCGGCGATCCGGCCGGCGTCCTTCGTGGCCTGGCGCTGGGCGTCGTCGAAGTACGCCGGCACCGTGATCACGGCCTCGGTCACCTGATCGCCGAGCCAGTCCTCGGCGGTCTGCCGCATCTTCTGGAGCACGAGCGCCGAGATCTCGGGTGGCGAGAAGTCACGGCCGCGGATCCGGACGTGCGCGTCGCCGTTCTCGGCAGCCACGATCTCGTACGGGCACGTCAGCAGGTGACGCTGCACCTCCTCGTCCTCGTACTTGCGCCCCATCAGGCGCTTCACCGCGTAGATCGTGTTCTCGGGGTTCGTCATCGCCTGGCGGCGCGCCGCCTGCCCGACGAGGCGCTCGCCCGACTGCGCGAAGCCGATCACCGACGGTGTCGTGCGCGCACCCTCGGCGCTCGCGATCACGATCGGCGCATCGCCATCCATGATCGCCACGCACGAGTTCGTCGTGCCGAGATCGATACCGACGACCCGAGCCATGCGGCGCGACTACTCGGCCTTCGCCGGCGTCTTCGCGACCACGACCAGCGCGGGCCGGAGCAGGCGATCGCCCGTGCGGTAGCCACGCTGCAGGACCTGCACGACGGTGCCCGGCGGCGCGTCACTCTCCTGCTGCGAGATCGCCTCGTGGAGGTTCGGGTCGAACGGCTGCCCCATCGCCTCGATCGGGATCACGTCGAGCCGCTCGAACGAGGTCGTGAACTGACGGAGCACGAGCTGCACGCCCTCGACGATCGGGTTCGGGCCGCCCTGCGCGGAGGCATGCTCGATCGCGCGCTCCAGGTTATCGACGACCGGGAGCATCTCCTTGAGGATCTTGTTCTTGGTCTCGAAGCGGGCGTCGTCGAGCTCGCGCTTCTGGCGCTTGCGAAGGTTCTCGAGATCTGCGGCCGAGCGCAGGTAGCGGTCCCAGTTCTCCTTCTTCTCCTTCTCCGCCGCCGCGAGCTTCTGCTCGAGCTCCGGCGTGCCGTCGACCGAGGTCACCTGGCCATCGGCCGTCTCGACCTCCATCGGGATCACGCCGCCGCTATCCTCCACCCCGCCGCCGCCGCCGTTCGGACCCGCCGACCCAGCTGTGCCGGCCTCGGGCGCGTCGTGCTTCGGTTCTCCGCTCATACCGGCGGACCATAACCAGCTTTGCCTGGGCAGGCCAGCCCGTGAGCCCCCAGGAACTCGGAAAGCGGGCCGTCCGCCGTGTTCAGGAGTTGCCCGCGATCTCGGCCAGCAGCTGCGACACGGTGTCGGCGGTGACGTCGACGACCGACATCACCTTGCCGTAGTTCATGCGCATCGGCCCGATCACGGCGAGGGCGCCGATCGGCTGATCCTCGGGACCGTACGACACCGCGACGACCGAGCTGGTGGCGAGCGCCGACATCGCGGTCTCGGCGCCGAGGAAGACCTGCAGCCCATCGGCGCTGCGCGTGCGATCGAGGAGCCGGATCAGCGTCTCCTTGTCCTCGAGCGTCTTCAGCAGATCACGCGCGCGCTCCTTGGCGAGCTCGTCATCGAGCAAGTTCGCGTGCCCGCTGACGAGGACGTCCGCCGCGCGCTCCTTGCGCTCCACGAACACGGCGTGGCCGAGCCGGAGGGCCGCCGAGATCGCCGCATCGTAGCGATTCTTGTCCTCGCCGAGCTCGCGGATCACGCGCTCGCGGACCTCGTCGAGGGTCATGCCCTTGAGGAGCTGGTTGAGATAGTTGTGGATGCTCTCGAGCCGGCGCGGGTCGACGTCGTCGAGGATCAGCCGGTTCTCGATGCGTCCGTCGGTCGTCACGAGCACCGCGATCAACTTGCCGTCACGGAGCGGGACGAACTCGATCTGGCCGAGCCGCTGCGACTCGGGATCGGGCGCGATGATGATCGCCGCGTGCTGCGTGAGATCGCTGAGCAGCCGCGACGCGCGCTGCACGACCTCGTCGGGCGTCGGTGCGGCGACGCGATCGCGGATCTCCTGCTTCTCGAGCACCGAGAGGCCGCGCACCTTGAGGAGGCTGTCGATGAAGAACCGCAGGCCGGTCGTCGTCGGCACGCGGCCGGCCGACGAGTGGCGCTGCTCGAGCAGCCCGAGCTCCTCGAGATCCGCCATCACGTTGCGCACGGTCGCCGGCGACAGTCCGAGGTCGTGGCGGCGCGTGACCGTGCGTGACCCGACAGCATCTCCGCCGTGCAGGTACTCGGTCACCACCGCGTGCAGGATCTTCTGCGCTCGGCGAGATAGGTCAGTCGCGCTCATTTCGGATACTTCGGTGAGAGCTTACAGCAAAGCTTGCTCGCGCCCGTCACGCCCAGCATTGCACGATGCGGGCGGCGATCCGATCAGACATCAGAAAGCCGCGCAGAGTCGGGCAGATCCGGCCGTCCCGGCGCTCGGCGAGGCCCTCGGCGACCAGGCCCTCGGCCACGCCGACCGCGGGGCCCAGGCTGGCCTCGGTGACCCCGTCGGACGTCCGCATACCGAGCCAGGCCCGGTCGGTGGCCATCTCGACCGCATCCATCGCGAGCGTCTCCGCCGGGACCCCGGGCGCGACGACGTAGTCCCGGTAGCGCCGGGGGTTCGTCGTGCGCACCCCGCCACCGTCGGGCAGGACCTCGAGCGACGCTGCGCCGACACCGAGGCCGAGGAACGGAGCTGCCTGCCAGTACAGGCTGTTGTGGACCGCGCGCCGGCCGGGTCGCGCGTAGGAGCTGATCTCGTAGTGCTCGTAGCCGGCCGCGACGAGCGCCGTGTGCGTGGTCGTGTACAGCGTCGCGAGCGTGTCGTCGGGGAGCGGGACCAGCCGGCCGTCGCGGACGCGCTGCCCGAACGCGGTGCGATCCTCGATGGTCAGCTCGTAGATCGACAGGTGGTCGACGGCGAGCGCGGCCACCGTGTCGAGCCACCCCGGCCCCTGATCCACACGCGAGGCCGCGCCCGGCACGCCGAGGATGAGATCCGCCGACACCCGGAACCCGCCGAAGCCGAGCACTCGCTCGATCGCGGCCGCGCCGTCACCGAACCGGTGGTCACGGCCGAGCACGACGAGCTCGGCCTGCGCGAACGACTGCACGCCGATCGAGATCCGGTCGATGCCGGCGGCGCGCCACGCGGCGAGGTTGGCGAGCGTGCAGTCGGTCGGGTTCGCCTCGATCGTGATCTCGCGCGGCGCGCCGCCGAACCGCTGCGTGACCGCCTCGATCACGGCGGCGATGCAGTCGGGTCGCCACAGCGACGGCGTGCCGCCGCCGAGGTAGATCGAGACCAGCTCCCCGGAGAACCGCGGCGCGCGCAGCGCGAGCTCCGAGAGCACGGCGTCTCGGTAGAGCTCGTGGGGCGGCTCGCCGACCTCGACCGCGAAGTCGCAGTACGGGCACAGCTTGCGGCACCACGGGAAATGAAGGTAGACGCCTAGGGGAGAGATGCCGCCAATCTACCTCGATAATGCTGCTTCGACCCACGTCGCCGACGACGTGGTGGGCCTCATGACCGAGGTCATGCGCACCGCCTGGGGAAATCCCAGTGCGCAACATCCGCAGGGCGCCGCGGCCCGCGCGTACATCGAGACCGCGCGCCAGCGCCTGCTCGCCGCGCTGGGCGATGGCGGCGCCGGCGACGTCGTGTGGACGAGCGGCTGCACCGAGGCCGACGCGCTCGCGGTGTTCGGCGTCGCGCAGCTCCGGCCCGGCGCCATCGTGATCTCCGCCGTCGAGCACCCCGCGGTCGCGGCGGCGGCGAGCCGGCTCGCGAGCACGGGCCGCGAG
>JALZOI010000461.1 GCA_030857245.1 Myxococcota bacterium | reverse complement strand
GCGTTGCGGCCCGCTCGCGGTGATGCCCGAGACGATCGCGAGCTGCCAGTCGCGCCGGGTCGCCAGCAGCGCGCCGACCTCGGCGGCGAGCGCCTCGGAGTCCTCGCCGATCAGCGGCGAGGCCAGCCCCCACGCGAGCTCGACCGGCTCGATGTACGGGAACCCTGCCGGGTGCACGCCCCGCATCGCCGCGAAGTAGCCGTGCTCACCGCGGAACGAGAACGGCGAGCGCGGCGGCATCAGGGTTGACGCCGCGGCGAGCACCCACGCCGTGGTCGAGCAGAACCGATCGATGGCAGGGGTGCGGGCCACCTCTCGATCGAAGTCATCGGCGTTGGCCGCGAGATCGATCAGTTCCACCCTGGAATCCTACCAGCCTCAGTGTTGCCCGCACGCCACACCGCGAAGTACCAGTTCGCGTGATCTGCGTCGGGACGGGGTCCCGATTTCCGGTCACGCCCAGCGGCATGACGATTGCTGTGATCCTCGCCTCATGCGGCTCGAGCTCAGGTGTGTGTCCTCGCGAATCATCGCGGTAACGGCGGCGGCGCTCCTCGTGGGGGGTGGCGGCTGCGTGTCGAGTAGCTACCGGATCCCGACGGCGGATCTTCGTCAGCTCAGCCAGACCCCGCCCGAACAGCGCGGCGAGCGCGTCCGCGTGATCCAGGAGATCAGCGAGTCGAGTGCGCCGCCCGCCGAGCGCATCGACGGCAGCACCGAGGTCGTGTTCGTGCCGAACCTCCACGTCAGCAGCGGCGTGCGCCTCGGTGGCGGTGGTGGGCGCGGCGGCAGCGGCAGCGGCGGCAAGCTCGGCGGCTCCGGTGCCGACGGCAAGGGCGCCGCGATCGCCTTCCTCGTGGTCGCGGCCACCGCGCTCGTCGTCGTCGCCGCCATCGAGGGCTCGCGCTTCGATGGCTGGGCGCGGCTGCATCCGATGCACCCGGTCCACCTGTTCGGCCGCGACGGCACGTACCTCGTGCGGCCGCTCGCGTGGATCGATCCGCAGACCGCCGCGTGGACGGACAAGGCGATCGTGCGCTCGGCGGAGGGCCCGTGGCACACGCTCGACCGCGCCCCGCTCACGCGCACCGGCCTGACCTACGGCATGTATGGCGGCTCGGGCTCGCTGCGCTCGGTCAACGGCGAGAAGGAGCTCGGCCCCGCGTTCAGCGTGCAGTTCGGCTACTTCCCGACGCAGGAGGTCGGCGTGCTCGCGAACGTGTTCTTCGGGTGGCGCGATAACGTCGTCGGCGAGACCCTGTTCGAGTCGCGCTACACGCTCGAGGTCCAGGCGCTTCCGGTCGTGCTCGGGCCGTTGCACGCCGGGCTCTACGCGGGCGCCGGCCTGGCGTACCGCTTCGAGGACGGCACCAAGCTGCGCAACACCAACGAGGCCGGCTCGACCGCGCTGACCGGTGGCGCGATGCTGCAACTCGACGTCCACACGCGGATCGCGCTGACGGCCCGGTTCGGACTCGCCCGCGCTCACGGCGAACGGATGAGCGACCTGCTCGTCGGGCTCAGCGTCTACTGAGTCGGGCGTGCCCGGCTCCCACTACTTCTGATACGTCGCCTTCCACTCGTCGTACGGCATGCCGTAGATCGCCTCGCGCGCGTCGGGATCGGAGAGCTCGACACCGCGCTCGATGGCGGCCGCGCGGTACCACTTCGAGAGGCAGTTCCGGCAGAAGCCGGCGAGGTTCATGACGTCGAGGTTCTGCACGTCGGTGCGCTCGCGGAAGTGCTCGACGAGCCGGCGGAACGCGGCTGCTTCGATCTCGACGCGGGTGGGCTCTGGGATCTCGGTCGCCATGGGCCGTGTGTACCGCATCTCCGTGCTATGCCACCGTCGTGGCCGACGAACCTGCCCGTCCAGGCACCCTGCCGGCCTCGGTCACCGAGCTCGTCCACGACGGCACCACGTACTTCCTCCTCGGCACCGCGCACGTCTCGCAGCGGTCGGTCGAGGAGGTCCGCGAGGTCATCGCGCTCGTGCGGCCCGACGTCGTCTGCATCGAGCTCGACCAGACCCGGCACGACGCCCTCACGAAGGACAGCGCGTTCCGTGATCTCGACGTCTTCAAGGTCGTGCGCGAGGGCCGCACGCTGTACCTGCTCGCGCACCTCGCGCTCGCGTCGTACCAGCGCCGGATCGGCGCGAGCCTCGGCGTCAAGCCGGGCGCCGAGCTGCTCGCCGCCGTGCAGACCGCGCGCGATCACCAGATCCCGATCGAGCTGATCGATCGCGACATCAACATCACGCTCAAGCGCACGTGGGCGAACCTCGGCCTGTGGAAGCGCTCGATGTTGCTGTCGTCGCTGCTCGTCGGCTGGGATGACGGCACGAAGGGCGAGCCGGTCACCGCGAGCACCGTCGAGAACCTCAAGGAGCCGAAGGCACTCTCCGAGATGCTGAGCGAGCTCGGCCGCGCCGTCCCGCAGATCAAGGGCCCGCTGATCGACGAGCGCGATCTGTACCTCGCGTCCAAGGCCGTCGACGCCGGCAAGGGCAAGCAGCGCGTCGTCGCGGTCGTCGGTGCGGCGCACATCCCCGGCATGCGCGCGGCGTTCGGCGTGCCGATCGACCGTGCGGCGCTCGACCGCTTGCCGCCGCCGTCGTTCGTGTGGCGCGCGATCAAGTGGCTCGTCCCGCTGCTGTTTCTCGGCGCCCTCGTGTGGGGCTGGCAGACCAGCACCACCACGAGCTTCTCCGAGATGATGCTCGCGTGGATCCTGCCCACCTCGATCGGCGCGGGCCTGATGACGACGCTCGCGGGCGGTTCGGTGCTCTCGATCCTCGCCGCGCTGGTGGTCGCGCCGGTCGCCGCCGTGCATCCGCTGCTCGGCACCGGCATGGTGATCGGCGTGGTCGAGGCGTGGCGACGGCGGCCGAGCGTCGCGGACTGCGAGCGGCTGCCCGAGGACATCCAGACGTTGCGCGGGTTCTGGAAGAACCCGGTCACGCGGATCCTCTTGATCGCGGTGGCGTCGGGGATCGGGACCGCCGTCGGGTTCTGGGTCGGCGTCGGCTGGGTCGCGTCGATCCTGTGACCGTGAGCTAACTCGCACCGGGCTCGCACCGGTCGCTCGCACCGGGCTCGCACCGGGCTCGCACCGGTCGCTCGCCGGGCACGGCCTCGTCACGTTCCGGTAACCGCAGGCGGCGGGGTTCGCGTTATGGTCGGGCCAATGACGATGCGACGGCGCGATGCGCTCAAGACGATCGGTGGCCTGGCGGGCGCTGCCGGGATCGCGAAGTTCCTGCCGGGCTGCGGTGACGGGGACGACGGCGGTCCCACCGGCATCACGACCTACGTCTTCCTCATGATGGAGAACCGGACGTACGACCACGTGCTCGGGGGCCGCGCGCTCGAGGGGCTCGGCGGCGACGGGCTGCGCACCGGGCTCGGCAACCCCGACCTCGAAGGCGCGCTGGTCGCGCCCTACGTGCCGACGGATGTGCAGATGTGCACGCAGGGCGATCCGCCGCACAACTGGGATGCCTCGCACGCGCAGTGGAACAACGGCGCGATGGATGGCTTCGTGCGCGCGCACCAGGCCGGCCACCCGGGCGCCATCGATCCGATGCAGTACCTCGTGCGCGACCAGCAGCCGGCGAGCTGGGCGATCGCCGATCACTACACGACGTGCGATCGATGGTTCGCGTCGGTGATGGGCGGCACGCTACCGAACCGCGCGTACTGGCACACCGGGACCTCGTTCGGGCTCGACACCAACAACGAGGTGCTCGACAAGTTCAGCAACGGCGTCCCCGTGCCGACGATCTACAACCGACTCGACGAGAAGGGCATCGACTGGGCGTACTACTACGGCTCGCTCGCGGTGGTCTCGCTGCTCGGCAGCCCCGGCCCGTACGCGCTCGACCTCGGGCCGAACGACGGCACCGGCCGGATCCGGCGGTTCGGCGATGCGCTGCAGGCCGGCGGGCAGTTCTTCCGCGACGCGGCGGCCGGCGTCCTGCCGCCCGTCGTCTACATCGATCCGTCGTTCTTCGAGAACGACGATCACCCGCCGATCCACCCGATCCTCGGCCAGGAGCTGATCGCGGCCGTGTACACCGCGCTCGCCACCTCGCCGCAGTGGAAGAACTGCATGCTCGTCGTCACCTACGACGAGCACGGCGGGTTCTACGATCACGTCGCGCCGCCGACGACGACGGACGACACGCTCGCGAAGTACGGCGTCGGCGGCTTCGAGCAGCTCGGCTTCCGGGTGCCCGCGATGATCGCCGGACCGTACGTCAAGCAGGGCTACGTCAGCTCGGTCCAGCTCGACCACACGTCGGCGCTCAAGCACCTGCAGAACACGTTCGGCCTCGACTCGCTGACCGCGCGCGTCGATGCGGCGAACGACCTCTCGGATGCGATCGACATGGAGCGCCTCGCCGCCGGCGACTGGGCGCAGCCGGCCGCGATCCCGATGGTCGATCGCACGGAGTACCCGACGACCGATCCGCGGTGCTCGTCGGGCGGTGGGTTCCGGCGCGATCCGATCTCGGAGTGGGCGGATGCCCATCCCGGCGCGTTCCGGCCGGAGTACGACATCCGCGAGCAGAGCGAGGGACAGCGGACGATCCAGGAGTTCCTCGCAACCCACCGCGGGGCCGGTCGGCACCGGCCGTGAGCCCTGGCCGATCGGGCTGCGACAGGCGGTCTCGCCGCATGTACCCGACTTGTTTGTCCCTTGCAGCGATCCGATCGCTGGGCCAGACTCGTACCTCTTTCATCCCGCTACCCCGAGCTCAGGAGTCCCCGTGAAGAAGATCGCGCTCGTCATCGCCACCCTCGCCTTTGCTACCGGCACCGCCATGGCGTGCCCGCACGGCGACAAGGCCGAGCACACCGAGGCCGCCCCGAAGACGGCCGAGAAGGCCAAGACTGGCGACAAGGCCAAGGCGACCCCCACCAAGGAAGCCGAGAAGCCGGCGCCGACCAAGACCGCGAAGCCGGCCGACAAGCAGGCCGAGAAGGTCTCGAGCAAGTAGCTCCCGCATCCGGTCGCTGACCGGACGATCGACGACGGCGCCCTCGGTGGGCGCCGTTTTCGTGTCCGGACGGCTGGCTAGACCAGGACGTCGAGCAGCTGGGCGCGCGTCAGGTAGCCCTCGAGCACGGCCGCGAACTCTTCGATCAGCAGGTCGAGCTCGATCGTCACGCGGTTGTGGGAGACCCGGTGGACCCGGCCCGAGATCGGGATCTCGGTGCCGGCGAGCGAGAGCACGCCGCTCACCCAGCTCTCGACGGCGGGCGGTGCAGTGACCCCCGCGACCGAGACGTGGGTGCGCGAGAGATCCGCGACCACGACGGTGCCGCTGTCGAGGCGCAGCTGCGCGGGCAGCGCCGCGGGCGGCTCGACCCGGTAGTTCACGCGACGGTTGTGCGTGATCAGCTTGTCGAGCGTGTCGTGGACGGGTGCCGAGAGCGGCGTCTCGTCGCTCTCGAGCACGAGCTCGCGGAGTCGCTTGAGCTCCTTCTGCGTGCGCATCAGGTTGCCGCGCATGTCGCCCATGCGCTCCTGATCGCGGTGGACCTTGTCGGCCACGACGCCGAGCAGGTTGACGAGGAACCTCACGCCGAGCTCCTGGTGCCGGGCGAAGTAGTCCTGGATCGTGCGCGCCGACAGCGCCCACACGGTGGAGCCGGCGGCGACGGTCGCACGCGTCGATCGCGGGAGATTGGTCAGCGCGCCGAGCTCGCCGATCAGCGCGGGCGGATGCAGGCGGAACACGTCGTCCCCGGGCCGGTCGAGCACGACCTCGCCGGCCGCGAGCAGGTAGAGCTCGGTGGCCTGCTCGCCGACGTCGAACAGCGGCTTCGCGGGGTCGACGTCGACGCGCTTGAACAGCGCGCCGAGCGCCCCTAGCTCGTCATCGCCGAAACCCTGGAATAGCGGGACGGTGCGCAGCTCGCTCGCTCGAGGACCCATCCCCGCACCATACACCCGACCCGCGCTCCACGACGCGACCGCGCCGGGCGAAGCCGGTGAGGACGACGTCGCGCGAGGGCGGGCGGCCCTCGGGTATAACGTGAGGATGCGGTGGTTAGCTCTCCTCGGCGTCGTGGGCGCGTGCGGCCGCGGCGGCGCCCCGACGCAGGACCGCCCGGCGGTGATCGCGCGCGACGGCACGCTCGCGGTGCCCGTCGCCGTGC
>JALZOI010000460.1 GCA_030857245.1 Myxococcota bacterium | reverse complement strand
GGACGAAGGTGCCGTTCGAGCTCCCGAGATCCGTGATCTGCGCGCGCTTGCCGTCCCACGTGATCGCCGCGTGACGGCGTGACATGAAGGGGCGCGCTGGCCCCGGGGGCATGCGCCGACGCCGACGCCGGACCGGAGACGCGCCCCGCCCCCGCACCGGGATCGGTCGGCTGGAGCGCGGACATGTGGAGACCGCACTGCTGGCAGTACGCGAAGCCCATCGGCGTCGGCGTCCCACAACGCGGACACGTGATCGAGCTCCCCTGCGCGACGGGCGCGCCGCTACTCGGCGAACCTGGCGGCGGTCCATTCGGCGGCAGCGTTGGCAGCATGGCGCCACCGATGGGACCGCCCATCGGCGGCCTCGCGAGCGGACCGGGACCGGGACCGGGACCGGGACCGGGACCGGGACCGGGACCGGCGAGCGGGCCCGACGGCGGCATGCCGATCGCTCCCTGCGACGGTCCCGCACCGAAGGCTCCCGGCGGCGGCATCATCGGTGGCGGGGGCGACGCGATCGGGCCGTGCGGTGCCATCATCCCCGGCGGCATCGCACCGAGCCCCGGATTCGACGGCGCGGCCAGCGTGGTGCCGCAGTTGCGGCAGAACTTCATGCCGGGCGGGTTCTCCCCTCGACACACCCCGCAGATGTTGGGCAACCCGGCCGGCGGTGGCGGAGTCTGCCCGAAACCAGGTGCCAGCGAACTGCCACAATTCAGGCAGAACGACGACCCGGACGGGCTTTCGTGGCCACACATCGAACAGCGCATCTGACCCCTGACGGTTTGAACCGGCACCGAGTGTCTCAACAACACGCGGTCTCGGGAATGGTCCCGGGCCGGTTTGCAACGCGCGCACCATCTTGCTAAGACGGCCCCGCCTCGTGGTCCACAACCTCGCCCATCGGTTCGCATTTCTAGCGCTGCTCGCGATCGCGTCCTCGCAGGCAGCGTGCGTCGAGTCCGCCATGCGGGTCGCGCCCTTCCGGGTGCGTCCGGACGCCCCCGAGCCGGGGTCGTTGCGCGGACCGTTCACCGGGCGCGTCGTTGATTCGACGACGTACTCGCCGGTGGCCGGCGCCCTCATCTATGGCGCGTGGACGCTCGAACGCGGCGCCGGGCTGCCCGAGCCCGCCGGCGCCCGCGAGTTCGTCGGGTCCACCGACGCTGCTGGCAACTACGCCGTGCCCGCGCTCGGCGCGCTGCCGCGCGGTATCCGGGTCACCGAGTTCACGCTCCTCGTCTACAAGCGTGGCTTCATCGCGTACCGGAGCGACCGTCGGTTCTCCGATCTCGGGCCGCGCATGGACTTCGCGCAGCAGGGCAACCAGGTGCTGCTCGAGCGCTGGCGCACCGATCTCTCGCACGCCCGTCACCTCCGGTTCGTCGGCAGCGGCACCGCGGTCGCAGCGCTGACGCAGTGGGAGCTCGCCGATGCGAGTGCCGAGCTCGATGGCACCCGGCCCGCGGGCGACGATCTCCGGCCCGGTCGCGGCGATGGGCAGTACGTCGTGGCCGCCCAGCTGCTCAGCGAAGCCGATATCAAGGCGCGCACGAAGTACGACGGCGGCTTCGAGACCGGCCCGCTCTCCGACGAGCCCGATACCGCGACGTACTCGTCGCAGCACTTCAAGGCGCTCGGTCGTCCCGAGACGTGGGATGTCGCGATCCGGATGTGGCGCCTCGATCCCGGCAACGCGCAGGAGCGTTACGAGGAGCTACTCACCCAGCTACCCGGCATCACGGAGAAGGATGATGTCGGCAGCCGCTCGTTCGTCGCGTCGGAAGGCGAGATCCGCGGCGTGGGCGTGCTCGACGCCCCGCGCGGCGTCGTCATCTTGATCACCTGCGGCTCGAACCAGTGCACGACGATCGACGACGCGAGCGCGCTGGCGCGGATCGTCTACGACCGCCTCAAGTCGCTGCTGCCAATGAGCATCAACCGGCAGCCGGCTCCCGCCGACGAGACGCCATCACCCGGTGCGACCAGTGGAGGGACCCCGTGAAGCGCCTCGCCGCGGCGCTCGCCGCCACCATCGCGGGCAGCGTCATTACGCTGCTGCCCGCCCCCGCTCACGCCTGGGAGCCGGAGACGACGCACGCCGGGCTCGCCGAGCAGGCGGCCCTCGCGTCGCGCCTCCACAAGCGCCTCGTGTCGCTCGGCTTCGACGGTGGGTTGTTCGAGCCGCTCACGATCCCGCCCGCCGACGCGCCGAAGCTGCTCGAGGCGCTCCGGCTGCTGTCGCCAACGCACGGTGCCGTTCCGGATGCCCGTGGTCGCCAGGTCGCCCTTGGCTGGCTCGCTGCGGGTGCCGCGCTCGCGGATGTCCCGGCGGCGCATGGCGCGAACCACTTCTTCGATCCGCGCACCGGTCGCGGCTGGTCCGAGCCCGATCGCGGCGTGATCTCCGGCTTCACCGACAAGGTGCGCGAGGCGGTCGGCCGCGCCTCGCTGCCCGGTCGAGGGATCCCGGCGCCCGACTGGGTCACGCATGCGCAGAACCCGCTCAACCTCGAGAACTTCTACGCGCAGTACACGAAGGCGGTGACGGCGACGTCCCCCGGCGAACGCTCGCGCCACATGGCGGCCGCGCTCGTTGCGGCCGGCGCGATCCTGCACACCCTCGGTGACCTCGGCACGCCCTCGCGCGTCCGCGGTGATGAGGCCGCGCACCTCCAGCCGCTCGGTGGCGGTCCCGACGATCTCGGCTCGCGCTTCGAGCGCATCGCGGCGCTCGCGTACGGTCGCCTCGGGGTCCCCGCGCCGTCCCGGATCGTCACGCGGACCCGGCTCCGCGACTTCTTCTCGACGCGCGATGGCAACGGCCTCGCCGACCTGATCGCGCGCTCGTACTTCTCGACGAACACGCTGCCCGCGAGCAGCCGGATCGGCGGCGACGCCAAGCCGAAGCTCGCGCGGCCGCTGCCCGCCCTGCCCGCGCGCCTCAACCTCATGGCGGCGAGCCGCGACGAGGGCACGATGCTGCGCACGCAGGAGGGCCCGACCGCCGGGACGTGCCTCGCGCGCTACCGCGTCGAGCACAGCGTGCTCACCTGGTCGCTCGATGACGAGTGCATGCTCGAGCAGGTCACCGCGATCCTGCCCGAGGTCGCCGCGTTCGAGACCGGCCTCCTCGAGTTCCTGTTGCGCGGCGAGCTCACGATCCAGATGACCGACGCCCTCGTCGTGACCGGCGGCGCGGGCTTCGGCCCGGGCACGATCGACGTCCTCGTCGAGGATGCGCGCGGCATCCGCACGAAGCTCTCGACCGTGCAGGCGGGCGGCGGCGGCGAGCTCGCGCGGGTCGCGATGCCGGCGAGCGGCACGCGCGTGGTCGCGGTCTATCGCGGTGTCGATGCAGCCGGCGAACCGCTCGTGGCGGTCGGCGCCATGCCCCTCGCACGCTGACGGCGAGGCGACGATGGCAAAGCGACGACGCGACGACGACAGTCCCAGCGGGCTCGATCGGATCTTCGATCTGATCGACGAGGCGCCGGCCGGGCTCCACGATCTCGAGCCACCTTCGCCGACGCTGCCGAAGGGCCTGCCCGAGCCGCTGATCGATCTCTACGCGCGGTGCGATGGCGGCCGGCTGTTCCACGACACCCTCGAGATCGCGCCGGCGACCGAGGTCACGATGGAGGTGCCCGGGCGCTGGAAGTTCGCCAGCATCGAGGGCGATCCCATCGCGCTCGACGTGCGCGGGCGGATCTGGCGCTTCGACGAGTCACTCGACGACGACGTCTGCGAGGGCACGCGGCTCGACCGCTGGCTCGCGGGCATCGTCGAGGCGACCGCGCTCGTCTACGACGGCGACGGCGAGTTCGCGGAGGACGTGTTCGACGAGGACGGCGACATCGAGCCCGTGGTCCGCGAGCGCCAGCTGCGCGTCCAGCTCAAGCGCGATCCGGCCGCGCCTGCGGTGCGCTGGCGGCTCGCGCTGACGCTGCTCGATCAGGGCGCGGCCGAGGATGCCCGCAACGAGATGGAGCAGGTCGTCGCCGATGACCCTGCCTTCGCGTGGGGCTGGCTCGATCTCGCGCGGATCTCCGAGCAGCTCGGCGAGAACGGCGGCGCGATGGACGAGGTCCGGATGGCGGCCGAGACCGCCGAGGGCGCGCAGCACCCGCAGGCCGGCTACTTCTGGGCGCAGCTCGCGCGGCTCGCCAGCCGCACCGGCGACGAGGTCACGCGCGCTCAGGCCGCGACCAAGGTCTCGCTCCTCGCCCCGACGCTCAAGCAGGCCCAGCTCGCAGGCGTGCGCGAGAACATGGCCAACGGCGACGCCGACTCCGCCAAGGGCCTCCTCGATCTGCTGCGCGCCGTGTGGCCGCGCGACCTCGAGGTCCTCGAGCTCGCCCGCAAGCTCGAGAGCGCCGGGAGCTAGCCAAGATCGGCCACGAAGCTGAGCTGGCCCGCGGAGGATGGGCCACCAAGGCCGCCAATGAACGCCAAGGGTGCGAGCGAGGAACGCTTGTAGGTGTGCAAGTGCGGAGCCCCGGTCCTCCTGAAAATCCTTGGCGGCACTTGGCGGCCTGGGCGGCCAATCTCCGGAAGCGGCCGCGTCGCTAGCGGAAGACGGCCTGGTCCGCGGGGATGCCGCGGGCCTCGAGCTCGGCGTAGAAGCGCGGGACGTTGCCGGTCGCGACGAATGCGCCGTCCTTGAACTGGAAGAGTACGTGCGTGTCGAAGGTCGACTCGGTGCTGCCGATGACCTCCTCGATCGACATCACGCGCATCGTGCCGTCCGACCAGCGTGCGACGTGGATGACGATCTCGAACGCCTGCGCGACGAGCTCGCGGAGCGCGCCGTCACCGGCGGCGAACGCGCCGACCCGGGCGAGCGTCATCAGGCGGCCGAGCGCGCCCGCCGCGCCCTCGCCCGTCATGGCGACGACCGCGCCGTCGATCGACGTGCACAGCCCGGTGATCAGCGGCAGCGCCTCGCGGCCCCGCACCTCACCGACGACGAGTCGATCCGGCGACAGCCGCAGCGCGGTCTCGAGCAGGTGCGCGAGATCGATCGACGGGTTCTTGCCGGTGCCCGCGCGCGTCTCGAGCTGGATCCACTCGTCGCGAGCGATCGCCAGCTCGGCGACCTCCTCGACGGAGATCACGCGCTCGCCCGGCGGTGACGCCGCGGCGATCGCCGCCACCACGGTGGTCTTGCCCGAGCCCGGGCCGCCACACACCAGGATGTTGCGGCGCGCGGTGACGCAGGTCGCGAGGAAGTCGGCCATCCCCGGCGACAGCGTGTGCTGCGCCGCGAGCTCCGTGAGCTGCGGCATCAGGGTCGACGCCTTCTTGAGCACGAGGCACGCGCCGCGCGCGGCGACCGGTGACACCGCCGCCGTCAGCCGGGTGCCGTCGCGCATCCGCAGATCGACGAGCGGATGCATCTCATCGATCGTGCCGCCCGCTTCGGCGACCAGCCGCTTGACGACGCGCTCGAACACCTCGTCGGACGAGAACGCCTTGCCCGAGCCGCGGAGCTGACCGTCCTTGCCGACGACGACGCGGTCGCGACGATCGATCACGATCTCGTCGACCTTCTCGTCCGCGAGCAGATCCTCGAGGGGCCCGAGAGCGAGCGCCTCGTTGAGGGTCTCCTTGATCAGGGTGTCCTGGTCGATGTACTTCGGCAGCTCGCCGGAGGTCTCGAGCGTCTCGACGAGATCGATCGTGGCGCGCTCGGCGCGCTTCCACAGATCCTCCTCGTGGAGGCGATCGACGGGGATCTTGTCGAGATCGAGCTTCGCGCGCAGCCGCTCGAGGATGTTCGACTGGAGGTCGAGCAACTTCACGACCTTGGGATCGAGCGGCTCGAGGTGAACCCCGCGGCGGCTCGGCATCGACACCGAGCGTCCGACGACCTTCTTCGCGCCGGCGCCGACGAGGCCACGCTTGCTCTTGTCGTTACCCGGCGACTGCAGCGGCACGACGGGCGCGCCCATGCCCATCGGGCTACCGCCCATCGGGGAGCTGCCTGCGGGGGCCGCGGGCGCCGGCATCGGTGCGGGGAGCGGAGCGGGCATCGACGCTGCCATCGGTGGGGCCATCGCTGGGCCCATCGGTGGCGCCTGCGGGTAGTCCCCGCGCGGCGACATGGCCGGCGTCGGCATCGGCATGTCGGCGTGGGTCGGGCCTCCGGGCGGCGCGACCGGCGGGATCGGCCC
>JALZOI010000459.1 GCA_030857245.1 Myxococcota bacterium | reverse complement strand
CATGCTCGACGGCGTGCTGCGCTACGGCATCGCGGGCCTGCGCCGCGACGGCACCTGGGCGGTCGCGCTCCACGAGGTCGGTGCGCTGATCAGCGCCGCCAGCCGCTCGCGCGCGCGACCCGCGCTTCGACCGTTGCCCGCGGTGGTCGCGCTCTCGGTGCTGCCGAGCGCGCCGATCGTGGCGGCGGGGCGGGGGCACGACGACGAGCTCGACGCCGACGGCGACGCCGCTGACGACGACGACGCGAGCTGACCGCTGGTCATCGCACCCCGGGCAGCGTGGGCACCGCGCGCTTCGGGGTGGACTCCGCGTCCCGGCCCAGGTCACCGGCGATGATCTCGCGCGCACGCAGTTCGCGCGGGCCCGCGCGCTCGGGCCCGCCCATCGCACCCGCGCTCGCGAGCTGGCGACGGCGGCGCTCACGATCGCGAAGGACGCCCAGCGCGTCGCGATCGAGCGCTGGCTCGCGCGATCCTGACCGGCGCGGGGGTGGCACGTCGGATGCTTCGGCTGACCTCCAACAGGGAGGCACGGTCATGGCTGACATGCTCGAGCTGATCAAGCAGCACCTCGCCGCGTACTCGACGGCGAACTGGGCTACGTACCGCGCGGCCTTCGCGGCGGACGTGGTCTACGAAGAGATGGCAACGCGGCAGCGCGTGCAGGGCGTGACGGCGTACCTGGATGCGGTGCAGCGCTGGAAGCGCGCGTTCCCCGATCTGCAGGCGACGCTGCTGACCGCTGTGGTGAGCGGCGACGAGGCCGCGGTCGAGGTCGCGTGGGAAGGCACGCACATGGGTCCGTTCGATGGCCCGCTCGGCGCGATCGCACCGACGCACCAGCGCGGTCGCGTGACGTCGCTGATCGTGCTGCGGGTGGCCGACGGCAAGATCGTCGAGCTCCGGCACTACTTCGATCTGCTGACGGTGCTCGGTCAGCTCGGCGTCGTGCCGATGATGGGACCGGCGCGCCCCGCGGGCTCGAGCGACGCGGCGGCGTCGCAGTCACGGCACTGACCCCGGCGACGCGCGACCGTGTAGGTTCACGGCGCCGGAGGTGCGCAGGTCGGATCGCGATCGCTGGTCCGCGCGATGCACCGCGGTCGTCGTATGCAACTGCCACCCACGATCATCGCTGCAGAAGGCAATTCTCGTCGGCGGGCAGGTCACCGACTGCAATCGCTCGTGTGCACAGTCGTCGCCGCGAGCCTCACCGCATGCACCGCACCGGTCGACTCGTCGGCGGTCACCGACGGCGTCCCGGTCGAGGAAGCGCCCGAGCGCTGGTCCTCCGGGCTCGATCTCGACGATGACGTCTCGGGTGATCTCCGCGCCGAGGCGCTCGCGCTGATCGAGGCGCGCGAGGCGGGCGAGCCGCCCGCGGACGATTCGATCATCTTCGCGTGGCAGCAGCCGACGACGATCCGCGTGTGGCGGCGCGGGCTCGACGGCTCGAGCAGCTCGTGCAGCGGCCGCGTCGATGTGATCCCGCTCGAGAAGTACGTCAAGGGCGTGCTGCCGCACGAGTGGATCCGCAGCTGGCACGGCGAGTCCCTGCGCGCCGGCGCGATCGCGATCCGCACCTATGCGGCAAACTGGATCACGAACGGCGGCAAGTACACCTGCGCCGACCTCGATGACACCACGGCCTCGCAGGTCTACAAGGACCAGTTCTTCGCGGTCACGAATGCCGCGGTCGACGCGACGGCGAACACCTACGTCATGAAGAACGGCATCCCGGTGTTCGCCGAGTACTCGGCGGAGAACGGCCACCCGACCGCGACCGGCATCTCGGACTCGCTCTGCACCGGCCGCGCGCGCTTCGGCCATGGCCGCGGCACGTGTCAGTGGGGCAGCCAGCGCTGGGCGAGCCAGGGCGGCAAGACCCACGCATGGATCCTCGAGCACTACTATCCCGGCGCCCGCGTCGTGAAGCTGGGCGGCGGCGGCGGCGGCGGCGAGACGACGATCATCGTCGACAACAACAACGCCAACAACAACACCGCGAAGGCCAAGGTCGAGCTCGTGGGCACGTGGGCGTCGTCGACCTCGACGCCGGGCTACCACGGCACCGATTACCGGTGGGCCGCGACGGAGGCGAGCTCGGCGCCCGCGACGTTCTCGTTCTTCCTCGCCGCGCCCGCGACGCGCACGATCGACGCGTGGTGGGTCGCCGGTACGAACCGCGCGACCGCCGCGACGTTCATCGTCTACGACGCCGCCGGGACGGAGCTCGGCCGGGTCGCCAAGAACCAGCAGACCGCCGGCTCGCAGTGGAACGCGCTCGGCACCTTCGCGTTCAAGGCGGGCTGGAACCGCGTCGTCCTGTCGCGCTGGCAGGCGGCGGGCAGCGTCGTCGTCGCCGATGCGGTCCGCGTGCGGTGAACGCTTGCCAGCCCGCGTCGGGAGCCATCCGAGGCGACGCGACTCGACCGCCCCTGCCCGAACGGGCGGTGCCGGCGCGTCCCGGGTGACTACATAGTGCTCCGTGGGAAATCGCATCAACGACGCGAGCGCGATCGAAGCGCGGCTGCTCGAGCTCGCACACACGACGGACGCGAAGCTCACGGCTCCCGCGCTCGCGTACTTCGCCCCGTGCTCGATCGACGACGCCTCGGCCGTGCTCGAGGATCTCGCCGCGCGCGATCGCTTGCGCATGGATATCGAGGACGACGGCACGATCGTCTACCACCTGCTCGGTCGCCAGCGGATCGAGGCGCGCCCGCTGCCGGTTGCGCCGGCGCAGCGCGTGCTCGTGCCGAGCGTCGAGCGCCCGCTGCCCCAGGCGAGCCCGACCCTCGCTGGCCTGCTCAGCGTGTTCCTGCCGGGCGCGGGGCACCTCTACACCGGCCGGCTCGTCGCCGGGGTGCTGTGGTTCTTCGTCGTCGGTGCGGGCTACGCACTGCTGCTGCCCGGCCTCGTGCTCCACCTGTTCAGCATCGCCTCGGCCGCCGCGTCGGCGCACCGTCTGAACTGGACGGGCCGCCAGCTGCAGCTCGCGGCAGGCCGCGGGCTGTAGGGCTTGCGCCGTCTCGCGGGAGTTCGTCCGAGGCGGTCGCGCGCTTGTCTCGGCGGCGGGTCACGCGGATGCTCCGCTCATGACCGAGACCACCACCGGCCGTTTCGTCTGGTACGAGCTGCTCACCACCGATCGCGACGCCGCGATCGCGTTCTACACCGAGGTCATCGGCTGGCGCGCCCAGCCGTTCGGCACCGAGGGCTACTCGATGTTCCTCGGGTCGCAGGGCCCGCTCGGCGGGGTCGCGCTGCTCCCCGACGCCGCGAAGCAGCTCGGCGCGACGCCGTACTGGCAGGCGAACGTCCAGGTCGAAGACATCGACGCCGCCATCACGACGGTGAGGGCGCTCGGTGGCACGATCCACGTCGCCGAAGACGTGCCCACCATCGGCCGGATCGCGGTGATCGCGGATCCGCAGGGCGCGGTGATCTCGCTGTTCGCGCCCGCCGCCGAGGTGCCGGCTCACGATGTGACGCAGCCCGGCGAGTTCGCGTGGCACGAGCTCTACACGACCGACTACGAGGCGGCATTCGGCTTCTACAACCAGATCGCCGGCTGGGAGCGCCTCGGCAGCTTCGACATGGGCCCGATGGGGACGTACCTGCTGTGGGGCCGCGGCGGCGTGCAGCTCGGCGGCATGATGACGATGCCACCCGGCATGAAGACGCCCGACGGGCGCGTCGTGCCGCCGTCGTGGATGTACTACGTGACGACCGCGGACCTCGATGCGGCCCTCGCGCGCGCCACGGCCGCGGGTGGGCGCGTGCTCAACGGCCCGATGGAGGTGCCGGGCGGCGCGCGCATCGTGCAGCTGCTCGATCCGCAGGGCGCCGCGTTCGCGCTCATGACGCCGCCGCAGGCCTGAGGAGCTGCC
The DNA here is from genome assembly GCA_030857245.1 of Myxococcota bacterium. Lineage (GTDB taxonomy): Bacteria > Myxococcota_A > Polyangia > Haliangiales > Haliangiaceae > JABFXX01. Next base: position 2,325 of record JALZOI010000459.1, on the reverse strand, counting down.
GATGAGCTTGCCGGATCTCAAACAGGCGCTCGACGCGATCCCCGAGCGGACGTACTGCGAGGGGACCCACCGGGTCGCGGAACGGCTCGCGATCATGCTGCCCGACGGCGACGTGGCCGCGGTCGACGATGCGAGCTTCCTCGACTGGTTGCGCGAGCACTCGGAGCTCGCCCCGTTTGGCGACGGGAACGCGACCCGGCGCGATTGGACGGTGCGGTACGCGCAGCGGCTGCTCGCGCGCGACCAGGTCCGCATCGCCGGCTTCGATCCCGCGAGCGTGCTCGGCGAGATCGAGGCGGTGCTGTCGCCGCGCGTGCACCTGGTTGCGCAGCTGACCGACGTCGTGCTGTATCCGGAAGGTGGCCGGTTCGCGCGCCACAAGGACACGCCACGGTCGCCCGAGCTCGTCGGCACGCTGGTGGTCGGGCTGCCGGTCCCCCATGCCGGTGGTGGGTTCCGCATCGATGATGGGCAGCACCCGCACGTGATCGACTGGAGCGGCCCGGCCGCGCCGATGACGGTGCGCTGGGTCGCGCTGTTCAGCGACGTCGACCACGAGGTGGAGCCGGTCACCGCCGGCGCGCGCGTCACGCTGGTCTACTCGCTGCGCCGCACCGATCGGCCGCGGGCCGATCCGACGTGGGAGGCGCGCGGTGCGCGGCTGCAAGCGGTGCTCGCGCCGCTCGCGCGTCACGCACGGTGGCCGCTGATGATCGCGTGCGCCCGCCAGGTCATCACCGACGAGCACACCCAGCCGCTGACCCTCGCGGGCTTGCGCGGCCTGGATCGCGACCTCGCGGAGGCGCTCGTCGCGGCGGGGTTCCAGGTCGCCGTGCGCTCGTGCATCGCGGCGGCACCCGCCGACGACGACACCCCTGCGCGGTTCCCGGACGTCACGGAGCTGTACAGCGTGAGCCGGCTGACCGCGCCCCTCACCCCGACGATCATCGGGGCGCTCGAGGAGGTGGTGACGTTCGCGGAGGAGGCGGAAGCAGACGAGGAGGAGGATCTCGGGGCGACGTCGCTCGCGCCGTACATCCTCGACGACATCCAGCTGGATCAGTGGGTGATCCGCGCGAACGCGGCCGCGACGATGATCCACGAGGCGCTGTTCTCCGAGAGCGGCTACTTCGGCAACGAGGCCTACCAGGCGTACCTGTACACGCTCGCCGCGCTCGAAGTGACGCGGAGCTAGCGGGGGCGATCCGCGCCGTCGGCTTCGGCGAGCTGGTCGGGGCCGAGCGCGACCTCGGCCACGTCGAGCACCGCCGCGATCGCCGCGCGGGGGATCGGGCCGCGCACGTGTGGCATCGGTCCGCGGGGTGTGGCGGCGACAGCGACCTCGAGCAAGCTCGGATCGATCCGCAGCACGACGAGGGGCGTGGTCGCCGCGAAGTAGAGCGCCGCGCTCTCGCGTACCGCGTCGCGATAGGACGCGTGCACGAAGCCTTCGCTCGCCAGGCTCGCCGGTGCGTACGCCGGCTCGCCGCTCGCTGCCCAGGCCTCGTGGTCGGCACGGGTCAGGATGTGAAACAGCCAGCGCATCGCGGGTGAGTGACGTGAGCGCTCACGCGAGCAGCGCGAGGCGGAGCACGCCGCCGCGCCACAGCACGTAGGCCGCCGCGGTGACGAGCACGCGCTCGGCGGCCGTCGGGATCTGGTCGATCACGTGCCCCAGGGTGTGGCCGTCACGCGACAGGATCTGCAGGTGGTCGTAGATCTGCGGCTCGAGCTGGAACGCGCGCATCCCGTCGAGGTTGAGCCGCGCCGGCCGGTGGAGCACGCGCGTCGCCCAGGTCACGAGACGATCCTCCGGGATGGTCCCGATGCTGCGACCGATGATGGGATACGTGCGGAGCTCGAGTGCGAGCGCGGGCCACGGGTTCTGCTCGCCCTCACGGAACTCGTACGTGCCGGTGCGCCACGAGCACGCCGTCACGAGCTTCGCCGCGACCTGCGCCGCGAGCAGCCGCACGGCCTCCACCGGCTCGACGAGGCCGAGGCTCACCAGCGCCTGGCCGAGTCGCCCGCCGAAGTGATCGAGGACGGCGAGCGCGCGTTCGAGCTGATCGCGCGTGAGGGCGCCGCGCCGCACGAGGAACTCGCCGAACCGATCCTCCATGACGTTGCAGCGCACGAACACCGGATGCCCGTCGAGGAAGTACGCCTCCTTGTAGAGGTCGCCGCTGCGCAGCAGCAGGGCGCCGGTGCGCCGCTCACGCGCGATCGCACCGAGCAGATCGACGACCATGCCCGGATCGAGCTCGCGGACCTGCGGCCCGGCGGGCGCGGCCGTCGCGGTGGACCGCGGGGCCGGCGTCGGCG
>JALZOI010000458.1 GCA_030857245.1 Myxococcota bacterium | reverse complement strand
ACCGACGCCGCCGCCGGCCGCGACGCCCGATGCCGCGGTGGCCGCGGTGCCGGCCGCACCGGCCGAGCTCGCGTGGGAGTCGTACACCTCGAAGGAGGGCACCTTCTCGCTCGAGCTGCCGGGCAAGCCGGTCGAGCGCCCGCAGGGCACGATGACGATGGTGACCGCCGAGTTCGGCACCACCGCCGCCGATGATCGCACCGCCACGTGCGGCGCGGTGTACATGGCGCTGCCGGCGGGCTCGACCGATCCCAAGGTCGTCTTCGACGGGGCGACGGCCCGTCACAAGCAGAACGCGAAGGTCATCGAGGAGCAGGACGTCAAGCTCGGCAAGCATCCGGGCCGCTCGCTCATCGTCGAGAACGACAGCCACCGGAAGTGGATGCGGATCTATTCGACGGGCAAGATGATCTACATCGTCAACTGCGGCGGGCCGTTCGATCGCGCGGCCACCGATGGCCCGATCGCGCTGAGGACCCTCGAGTCGTTCAAGCTCACCAAGTAGCTGGACGATGGCGCGATGCTCCTCCTGCTCGTGAGCGCGGGCGGCGGTGGCCGGATCGGCTTCGATCCCGAGGCGGAGGCTGCGATCATGGCCACGAGCTGGCCGGCGTTCGGAAGCCCTGAGAGGATCTTCGAGGTCGTCGGGCGCGGCGGGGTCGGGTAGCTTCGAGCATGAGGTCGCGAGCTCTCCGAACGTGGTCCTGGGTCGTGCTGGCGGTCGCTGCCTGCGGCTCGGACCGGCCCGCGTCGACGCCGGTCGTCGCGACGCCGGCACCGCTGACCGCCGGCGAGGTCCCCCCCGCGGATCCGCACGCGGCCGCGCGGCTGCGCATGGTCGAGGAGACCATCGTCGCGCGCGGCGTCCGGGATCCGCGCGTCCTCGACGCGATGCGCCGCACGCGCCGCCACGAGCTGGTGCCCGCGGCGCTCCGCCATCGTGCGTACGAGGACAACCCGCTGCCGATCGGCTACGAGCAGACGATCAGCCAGCCGTTCATCGTCGCGGCGATGACGGAAGCAGCGCAGGTGGCGCCCGGCGAGAAGGTCCTCGAGATCGGCACCGGCAGCGGCTATCAAGCAGCCGTGCTCGCCGAGCTCGGCGCGGACGTCTACTCGATCGAGATCGTCGAGCCGCTCGCGACGCGGACGCACGGGCTGCTGGCGAAGCTCGGCTACGACCAGCTCCACCTGCGGATCGGCGACGGCTACGCCGGCTGGCCCGAGGCCGCCCCGTTCGACGCGATCATCGTGACGGCCGCGCCGCCGCGGATCCCGAAACCGCTGATCGAGCAGCTCGCGATCGGCGGCCGCCTCGTCATCCCCGTCGGGGACTACCCGCATCAGGAGCTCCGCGTCGTCACCCGCCGCGCCGACGGCACGACGTCCGAGACGCTGTTCCCGGTGCGCTTCGTGCCGATGACGGGCGAGGCCCAGCGCGACCGAGGATAGCTAGTCGCGCGGCGCCGACCGCGAGCTCCGGCTACGCGTCGAGGCTCAGCCTGGTGCGCAGCTGCTCGAGGAACTTGCGCTCCTCGGGGCTGACCTTCGCGCCGAAGCCGAGGAAGCCCGAGCCCGAGGCGTTCGCCGTCTTCTCGCTGACGGCGAACAGGAACGTCTTGAACTCGCGCGCCTCCGCGGGCGCGGCCTTGCGGTCGACGAGCGCGCCGATGCTCGCGAGCTCGCCGAGGATCTGCTCGGGCGTCCGCTTCTCGCCGTCGTCGACCGGCTCGCCCGCGTCCTTCTTCTCGAGGTCACTCGCGACCGCCTGGATGAGCTCGTTCGTCGGATAGGACCCGCGCGCGGCGTTGACCTCCTTGATGACGGCGCGCATCTCCTTCGCGAAGGAGACCAGCCCGAAATCGAGGGCCGAGATCCCGAGCCCCGCGAGCAGCGGTGCGTCCTTGACCCTCTTCCATTCCTGTGCCGAAAAGCTCGTCTTCGTCGTCATTGCTGCCTGGCCTCCGTGGGTGGTTCCCTCCAGATGCCGGCCCGCGCCCGATGTCGCACGCCGACCGCCGACGGGTCGCCGACGGGTCGCGCTCAGGGGGCAGGCGCGACGGCGGACGCGCAGCACACGCCGCCCTCGATGCCCGTCATCACGCGACCGAGCTCGCGCTCCTGCGGGGCACACGCGATCTTGCCATCGCCGATGTCGCCGCGGACCTCCCCACCCTGCAGCGTGCACTCCTCGGGCGTCATGGCGGCGCGGCTCTCGGGCCCGGGCGGGAGTGCCTCGGCCGTCGCCGGCGTCGTCGCCGGCGTGGACGACTTGTTGCCACCGCAGGCGGCCGCGACGAGGGACAGCATGATCGTGAGTCGGAGCATGGGCGAAGGCTAGTTCCGGGGTCGCGAGGGCGCACCCGGATCAGGCGCCCATCACGTCGCGCCCGAGCCACTCACGACCGCCGGTGCAGCGCGCGCAAGACCAGCAGGTGCCCGCCGAGCGCGACCGGCACGAGCACGGCCGGCACCCAGCTGAACGGCACGTGCGCGACCCACGTGTTGAGGTGCTGCGGTGCGACGCCGAAGGCGTGGAGGCGCGGCAGCGTCGCGATCGCGACGCCGGCGATCACGGCGAGGCACGCGAGCCCGAGGATCGACCACGCCACGATCAACCAGCGCGGCGCGTGCCCCACGGCGACGAGGACCGCGAGCACGAGCGCGCTCGTGCCGGTCACGATGTCGAAGTTGAAGCCCGCGAAGGTGAGCTCGATGGGGACGCCGCGCCCGGCACCGTGGTGCATCGCGAGCTCGAGCGGCAGGCGGAAGGCCTGCAGTCCGATGAGCACCGCGAGCGGCGCCTGCGCGAGCCGCGCACCGAGCTGCGAGCGCGCGATCAGCACGCTGGCGACGAGCGCGGTCGCGACGCACAGCGGCAGCAGGGGTGGGCCGTCGACGCGCGCGAACGCTCCACGCTGTGCGAGCAGGCCGGTGACCGCGAGCCACCCGGCACCACCGAGGATCCAGGCGACCCGCGCTCCGCCCGCGAGCATGCGCGCTCCGCCGGCGATCACGAACGCGGAGACCCCGAGGACGATCGCCGCGATCGGGAGCTGGAGGTCGGTGGGCACCATGCGCCGAGCGTAGCGATCCCGTGCCGGCGGGTTCGCGCGGCGCGCCGTCGCGCGGCGCGGTGTCGCACGGTGATCAGGACGTGGGAGCCGACGGCCCGGCGCCCGGATCGGCGCGCCTGCCGGGCTCGAGCCAGGTGCCGCGTCAGGTGCCGTCAGGTGCCGCGTCGGGCCCGATGCACGCGGTGATCTCCGCCGGGCAGCTCGCGCGCATGCAGTCCTCGTCGGTGCAGCCGTTGCGCTGACCGCAGTCGAGCAACGCGCCGTGCAGCGGTCGGGCCTCCGCCGTGCCCTGCATCGTGCACCGATGCAGGCACAGCGGATCCGTGCACTCGCTATCGCAGGTCGTCACGACCTCGGCGCAGCTCAGCGTCCCGCCGCCCTCGGGCTCGGGCGCGATGGCCTGGTTGACCTGCCGCATGCAGCCGGCGGCGAGCAGGAGCGCGAGGACGACGGTGATGGTGCGCTGGAACATCAATGAGACCTCGCCCGCTACTGTGCCCGATCCGGCGACCGCGGAGTCGGCGACCGCAGGCAGCCGCGCCCGCGGGTTCACTTGTCCTTGCCCTTGCCCTGGCCCGGTGGAGCCCGCGGAGCCGGATCGGGGGTGCTCGCGGGCTCGGCGGTGGGGCGAGCGCCTCGCGTGGCCGCCGACTTCGTGCGAGCCGCGTAGTTCAGCCACGCCATCACCGCGCCGAACAGCCCGAACATGAGGGAGAGGATGATGCCGATCATCCAGCGCCGCTTCGCCGCCGCGTCGGTCGACGGGGACGCAGCATCGCGGGGGGGGCTCATCGTCGCGCCATGAGACCGCAGGAGCGCTCGCCACGCAACCTCCGCGCGCCGCGGGTCGGGGCGTGCGAGCGTCACGCGCATCGCGAACCCGGCTCGCCCTGCCCGGTCGTGGCAGCAAGCCGCCTCCGACCGCGAGCTCGCTGCCGCCGCCGCGCCGGCGATCGCGACCGGGCGCTACTTGTCGGTCGTCCGCACGGTGACCGCCTGGCACGCCTTCTCGAACGCCGGCGCCGCGGTGCGCGGGTCGGGCCCATCGCTGTTCATGAACGAACGCGCGAGGGTCACGCTGCACGTGTGATAGCTGGTCGCGCCGGCGGCCCACCACGCATAGGTGATGTGCAGCGAGTCGTCGTCCTCGGCGACCATCAGGTGGCTCGCCTTGCCGACCTCGTCCTTGACGATCTTGTAGCCGGTGCGGAACTGGCTGAAGTTCACCTTCTCGGAGACCTTCGCCCAGTCCTTGGCCTCGCAGGCCCCGTCGCAGTTGCTGCCGAGGCTGAGGCCGGTGCGATTTCCGAAGCCGTCCTCCGACGGGGGCGCCAGCTTCGCGAACATCTTCATCTCGCCGGGCTGCCAGCTCTTCGGAGCGGCGAGCGTGTACACGGTCTTGCTGCGCCGGCCGCGCTCCTCCTCGACCTCGCGCTGCTCGAACACGACCTTGTCCTTGAACGCCGCGGGGACGAGCGCGTTGACGGCGGCGGCGTCGATCGGCACGGTCGGCGGCGCCGCGTCCTTCGAGCTGCCACATGCGGCGGTGACCAACGACCCGGAGATCACGAGGGAGAGGAGTGCGACGGAGCTCTGCATGCTGGGCGAATGTATCAAGCGGCGTGCCGGCGTAACCCCGCGATCCGCCACCACCGCCGCTGCCGGTCCTGGCAGTACTGCCACCGGTGGCAGCGCCCGCATCTCCCGGGTCTCGGGCGGTAGCCAGGCAGCGCCGGCGTCAGACCTGTCAACGCCGTGCCACGTGCTCGTGCCACCTCCACGTGCTCGTCCGCGCTCGTCCACGATCAGCAGCGCGTGCTGAGCCGATCGACCGAGCTTCGCTCGCCGCCCGAGTACGTTCGTCGGTGGCGCGCCGTGCACGATCGCCGCGGTGGACTGACTCGACCGTCGCGTTGCGCGGCCCGCGCCGAAGGCCGGCGCGCTCGCGTGCTCGACTTTGCCAGCTCCGCGTGAAGATTGTGGCGCGGTCCGCGTCAACGGTGGTTCACGCCGCGCGGCCGGTGATGCCGCCGACGTGGGTCCGCGTGCGCGCGGCTCGCTGGCACGACGCGTGGACATCACGCGGGCATGCCTTCTCGCTTCGCCTGCTTCGCTCTCGTGGTCTCCACCGTCTCGGTCATCGAGGCTGCCCCGGCCCTCGCCAGTCCCGAGGTCCGCGATCACCGGCCGACCGCCCAGCCGACCGTCGACACCAGCGTGCGCCATCGCCGTCGGCCTGGTCCGCGGTTCATGATGCCGCTCAAGATCGACCTCGGCGCCGCCGGCGCGAACACCGTGCGCGGGTTCGCCCCGGGCGTCGGCGCGGCCGTCGGTATCCACTGGGCGTCGTTGAGCCCGCGGCCGACCGACACCGACGTGGGCGTCGGCGTGTTCGGTGCGCTGCTCGTCGCGCCCGAGGACACGGCGGTCATGGACGACAAGCCTGGGGTCGCGTACGGGGGCGCGTACCTCGAGGTCGGCCACACGCTGTCGCGCGGCAGCTTCTGGCGCACGTGGGCCTCGGGCCGCGGCGAGTACCTGGCGAGCAGCGCGTTCGGCGAGGATCACGTCGGGTTCGGCGCGACCGGGCGGCTCAGCGCCGAGCTCTACGTCAGCGGCGCCGGGATCAACCCGCGCGGCGTGTTCCTCGGCACCTACGCGATCGGCCTCTATGTCGAGGCCGGCGTGCGTGACACCGTGGCCGATGTCGGCTCCTTCCACGCCGGCACCGGCCTGACGTTCCGGACGCCGCTCGTCTTCGCGCCGTGAGCCGGGCGGGTCAGTCAACGCGGAGCTCCGAGCGCAGGCCGAGCTCGAACGCCGGGATGCGATCGCCCGGCGCGTAGGTGGTGCCGAGGCGGTACGACAGGCCGCGCGTCCCGAACATCACGCCGCCGCGGAGCACGGGCCGATCCGCGCCGTCCTCGATCGCGGCCCACCCGCCGCCGAGGTAGAGCCCGATCGAGCGCCGCGGGTAGAGCCCCGCACGCTCGCGACCGAAGGCGCGCTCGAGCATCGTCTCGCCGCTGATCACGAGGCGGCGATCGGCGGTGCGATAGGGCAGCGTGAGCTCGGCGGAGACGGCGTGGCGCAAGCGCAGCTCGGGCGTGAGCCAGTGCGCGAGGCCGACGCCGGTGTCGAC
>JALZOI010000457.1 GCA_030857245.1 Myxococcota bacterium | reverse complement strand
CCCCCGCACCGATCCCCGCCAGGCCGCCGGCAGGCCGCCGCCGCGCGAGCACGGCCGCGGCGTCACCTTGCACGCTGCTGCCCGGTGACAAGGAGGTGGTGGACTGGCCGGAGCGCTATCGTGCACGCGAGCTCGGTCGCCTGCACTCGATGGCGGTCGAGCGCATCGACGCGGGTGGCGGCGGTCGCGTCCTGTCGGGGACCCGGCGCCCCGGTACCGAGGTGCCCCTGCTGGTCGCGCTCGACGAGGCGCAGCGCGAGCGCTGGCGCGCCCTCGTCCCCGTCGATCCACTCGCCGCCCAGGCGCGCGCACCCGGCCAGGTGGTGGTCGGAGCCGCCGCGGTGTGCGCGGTCTACGAGCTCGAAGGCAACGACAAGCGGCTCGGCGTGACCTGCTTCGCGATGAGCGATGGCCGCCGGCTGTGGCACGAGCGCCTGAGCGGTCACTGGGCCTCCGCGCTGCTGATCGCGGGCGACGTGCTGCTGGTCTCGATGAGCGGCGTCCTCGAGGCGCGTGCCGTGGCGACTGGCGAGGTGCGCTGGCGCTTCGAGCGCTGACCGCCCGCTTCGCCCCTCGCCGCAGCGGGCCGGGTGCCCGGCGAAACACGCCTCGCCAGTGCGCTTTGGCGCTCTCGACCGCGTGCTAGCTTTCGTCCGTGCCGATCCCCGCGGAACGTCGCCGCAGCTTCCTCGCGCGCCAGGTCGCGACGATGGCGCTCTCGCACGTCCAGGTCGATACGCCGATGGCCCTCGTGCGGGCGGCCGCGTGGAGCAACTCGCTCATGCGGATGGGCGTCCACCTGCCGCTGTTCGTCGTCCACGACATCGGCGTGATGCTGTCGATGACGCGAGGGGCCGGCGGCTACACGCTGCGCGCCCGCGAGTCCCAGCTCGCGCGCATCCAGCTGCCGCCGGGCATGAAGCCGCAGCTCGATCAGTACCGCCGGCTGCTCGAGAACATCGGCGCGTCCGAGGTCACCGAGCGGCTCGCGGGCCTCCGCCTCCGCGACGAGATGGTCGCGGTGCTGCTGTCCCGCATCCTCGGCGACACCTACAACCGGTGGCGCGAGCGCAGCAAGAGCTCGGGGGCCGAGGCGCTGCCCCTCGATCTCGGGATCCTCGGCGAGATCGACTACGCGGATCACTTCCGCGACTTCGATGCGCGCGCGCTGTGGGGCTTCCTCGAGCACCTCGTCACGCAGTCGATGCACGTCTACACGCAGGTCGAGCTCATCGATCTCGACACCGTGCGCCTGCTCGGCCTGTTCAAGGAGGACAGCGCATCGGGCAGCGAGGCGCTCGGCGGCGCGATCGACCTCGTCGATCTGTTCGCCGCGCTCGGCTCGCCCGAGGCCAACGACGTCGCGAACTTCTCGCTCGATCTGCTGCCGAGCGTGCTCGAGACCCGGCGCTCGACGGGCAGCCAGACCTTCGCGGTCGATGGCTACGCGTCGATCGAGCGCAAGGGCAACATCGACTCGCTCGTGCTGTCGGAGCTCGCGTACGACCGCGAGATCTTCGAGCAGAAGGTCGTCGACTCCGAGCTCCTCTACTACGGCCGCGAGAAGCAGCGCGAGGACGAGCGCCGGCTGCAGTACCTCCTGATCGACTGCTCGGCCTCGATGCGCGGCCAGCGGCAGGTCTTCGCGCGCGGGCTCGCGCTCGCGCTGATCAAGAAGCTGACGCTCGAAGGCGACGAGATCTGGGTGCGGTTCTTCGACTCGCGGCTGCACGAGACGATCAAGATCGGCCGCTCGGGCCAGGTCCCGGTGCCGTACCTGCTGTCGTTCCGCAGCGAGCGCGGCCGCAACTACGGCAAGGTGTTCCGCCAGCTCCTCGTCGAGGTCACCCGGCTGCGTCGCGAGCAGAAGCGGCGGGTCGTGCTCTACACGATCACGCACGGCCAGTGTCACATCGAGCCCGAGCTGATCACGTCGCTCAAGCAGCAGGCGTTCCTCTACGGCGTCGTGGTGCTGCCGTCGAGCGACCACCTCCCGGAGTTCGTGCAGCAGCTCGATCGCTCGCAGATCGTCTCGGGTGACGTGCTCACCAACCGCGCCGAGCGGCAGCGCCGCGCGCTCGACATCGTCGGGGACGCGACCGGCGTCAAGAAGGCCGGCGTCGGGGCACCCTCGGATCCCGCGGCCAACCGCAAGCTGAAGGCCGTCCGCTAGCTCCATGGCGCGCCGCACGTTCAACTCGATCGAGTCGACCGCCGATCAGGCGGAGGCGCTGGTCCAGCAGGGCCGCTGGGCCGAGGCCGAGCGGCACTATCGCGAGCTGATCGGCCAGACCCACGTCATCAACTACGAGTACGACGACTGGTTGCGCCGGCTCGGCGAGATCTATCGCCACCTCGGACGGGTCCGCGAGGCCGCGTTCGTCTACCTCTACCTCCACTACTTCGACATGGCGCGCGGCCAGCTCGTCACCGACGAGCACACCGGGCTGCGCGCCCGGCTCTCCGAGATCGAGAAGAAGTGGACCGATGCCGCGCAGCTCTACCAGCAGGCGAAGCTGCCGGTGCACGCCGCCGTCGCGTTCGAGCGCGCGAAGCAGTACGTCGAGGCGACCGCGTCGTGGAAGCAGCTGGTCCACGCGCCGGGGCTGGCGCAGCGCCCGTACGAGGCGGCGCTCGTCCACTTCAACTACGGGCTCGCGGCGGTGCGGCTCGAGGCGGGCTCCGGGGAGGCGCGGCGCGCGTTGATCGAGAGCCAGCGCAAGCTCGAGCAGGTCGCCGATGACTTCGAACAGGTCGGCGAGCTCGAGCGTGCGTTCGACTGCTTCCAGATCCTGCTGAAGCTCGGCAAGGAGAGCTCGCAGTTCGAGAACCTAGCGGAGGGCTACGTCAACTGCATCCGCGTGCTGCGCGACGACAACCTCAAGTTCTACGTCCTGCAATACTACGAGGACTTCATCAAGCTCGCCCTCGAGCGCGGCGAGCTCCACGCGGCGGCGACGCTCTACCAGGAGGCGGCGGCGTTCGCGGCGCGCGCGGGCTTGCCGTACGACCGCCACTACCAGCACAAGAGCGCGCTGACCTGGATGCGGTGCGCCGACAAGTTCGTCGAGACCGGCGTCCCCGTGCAGATGACCGAGAACGCGCTGCTCGCGGCCGCGTCGCAGCACTCCGCCGTCGGCGACTACCCGTCGGTCCGCGAGTGCTTCGAGAAGCTCGCCGGCCTCGAGCTGCCCGATCGCGCGAAGAAGCGGTTCGCCGCGATCGCGCAGCGCTACAAGGGGCTCGCCGCGCCGCCCGTCGAGCTCCCCGGGCTGCCCGACTACCTCAAGCAGCAGCACGCGTACGCCGACATCTGGTTCGTCGATCTGCTCGAGTGGGAGATGGACGGCGACCCGTTCGCGGTGGCCGCGTCGATCGTCGGCGACCTGCGCTACCCGAACGGGATCCGGCGCCGCGCGCTCGTCGTGCTGCTCACGCTCGCCGATGCGCAGGCCCGCAAGGCCGAGGGCGAGCCCGAGACGCTGGTCCATGTCGCCGAGCTCCTCGGCGAGCTCCAGTCGTACGCCGCGCTGTCGCCGCTCGAGAAGCTGTTCGGCTCGCCGGATCCGGTGATCCGTCGCGCCGCGGTGCGGGCGCTGCGCTTCCTCTACTTCAAGCGCTCGTTCGTGATCGTCCGCAAGGCGCTCGCCGATCCCGACGCGCAGGTCCGCGAGGCGGCGCTCGTCGCGATCGGTGGGCTCCACTTCCCGCACGCGTTCAACCCGCTCGCGCGGATCTACCGCGAGAGCAACGACGCCCGCGTGCGCGGCTCGGCGCTGCAATCGATCGGCAAGATCCAGACGGTCGAGGCCGGCGAGTTCCTCGTCATGGTGCTGCGGCAGGAGACCGGGGCGCTACGTGAGGGGGCGTATGCCGCGCTCGCACAGATGGACAACGCCGACGTGCTGCCGATCCTCCGGCAACACCACGAGATCGAGACGAACCCACAGGTCCGCGACACGCTCGGTGAGCTGCTGCGTCGTCACTAAAAACCGAGAAACACCTAGCGAAGCGCGCCGACGATCCGTGGCACGCTGGGGATCGTGGGTGATCCCGAGCTCGTGACCAATGCGGTCGAGCTGCCGCCGCGCGTGCGCGTGCGGGGCACCGGCCGGTTCGTCCCGCGCGGTGGCATCCCACGCCGTCGCCATCGCATGCTGACCGGCACCGCCGGCGTGCTGCTGTTCGTCTGCATGTTCCTCCCCGCCGTGCGCGGCTGCGGTGAGCCGATCGTCCCGCTCGCGGTCCCGCCGTTCTGGGTGCCCTATCTCTACGGCCTCGCGTTCGCGGTGATCGCACTGGTGCGCACGCCGCGCGGGCTCATCGGGAGCGCGATCGTGCTGCGCGGCCTCGCCTGGCTCGTGATCGTCGGCGGCGGTGCGATGGCCGTGGTGTCAGCCCCGATCGGCGGCATCGAGCTCGCGCTCGGCGGCGTGCTACTCGTGACGATCGGCTGGGCCGATGCGTGCGAGCACCGGCTCGCGATGACCGCGGTGCTGATGGGGGCGGTGAGCTCCGCGTGGTTCGCGCTGTGGTGCACGAGCGTCGATGCGCTGCTCGGAGTCTACCTGTCCCTCGGCAGCTCCCTCGGGCTGTTCGCCGGCGGCCTGGTCTGGCTCTCCGAGCTCGCGGCGGCGGGCGACGGGGTGCTGCCTCAGGCGGTCGCGCGCCGGGGTCCGAGCAGGATGGGGTGCTACGATGACCCGCGATGAAGCGCCTGCTCCTGCTCTGGCTTGCCCTCGCGACCGGCCCGGCCCTCGCTGCATGTGACACGAAGGCCACCGCGTCCGATCCCCAGGGCGGCGCCGCGCGGGCGGAGCAGAAGTCGCGCGAGTACGAGAGCTGCGGCGCGAGCCTGCACTGCCAGGACAACCTGCGCTGCTTCGATGCGGTGTGCCGGCGCAGTGCGCGCTCCGCCGTCGGTGACTACTACGCCGCCGTCGGTGCCGCCGCCCGCTCGCGCGGTGAGAGCGACGCCGCGGTCGCCGCGTACGCGCAGGCGCTCGGTCAGTACGATGCCGAGAAGCTCGGGATCCCGCCGGACGTCGAGTGCGCGTACGGCAGCGCGCTCGCCGCGGGTCGCGCGAAGAAGGAGACCGCCGAGCTCGCCGCGCGCGTGCTCCACCGCTGCGTGTTGACGGTCCCCGCGGGGAGCGCGCTGCGGGACGCCGCGTTCGCGCAGCTCGCGACGCTCGCCGAGGCCGGCCTCGATCCGATCCTGCTCGGCGCGGGCAAGACCGCTGATCTCTACCTGACGAAGGCACCGGCACGGCCGACCTCCGACAAGCTCGCGATCGCGGTCGTCGCCACGCCTCCGCCCACCAAGTCGTTCGCCGCACTCCAGGACAAGCTGACGAGCGCCGACCTCCGCGCGGGCCTGGTCGCATGCTGGGACGCGCACTTCGCCGCCACCAAGAAGGACGCGCTGACGGTCACCGTCCCGGTGAAGTCGAGCTGGGTGCAGTCGGAGGAGTACGAGGATGCCGGGCAGCACGTGCAGCGCTTCGAGCCGGTCGCGGCGGGCGCGCCGGCGGCGGAGGCGTGCGTGCGGCAGGTGGTGGAGCCCGCGATCAAGGCGCTCAAGCTGAACGAGAGCTTCACGACGAAGCTCGCGATCACGATCAAGTAGCGTGACGCGGCCGCAGGCGCCGGACGTGGCACCGCTGCTCGTCGCGGCAACGAGCGCGATCGAACAGGGCAGGTGGGAGGCGGCGGCGGCGCGCTGCGTCGAGGCGTGGCTGGGGTGCCGGACGGAGCGTATCGCGCGGGCGCTCGCCGCCGTCGAGACCCGGCTGCCCGCTCCGCCGCCGCTCGAGGGGGACACCGTGACGCGCCGCGAGCAGCACTGGCACGAGCTCGCGAGCCGTGGTGACGATGCCAGCCTGCGCCGGGTGTTCGCGGCGCCCTGGCCCGCGCATCCGCAGCAGGCGTTCAAGCGGCTGGAGACGCTGGCGCCCTTCGCGTCCGCGCGGATCTCGATGGCGCTGCTCGCGCTCCATCGCCGCCGCCACTACCCGAGCGTCGCGGGGTGCCGGCTATCGCGGCTGATCTTCAACCACCTCATCGACCAGGACGATCACGCGGCGACCGAGGAGCTCGAGCGCCTCGCGCAGAATCCCGCGGAGCTCACGCGGCTCGGCCCGGCGGTGTTCCGGCGCCGCCGCCCGCTGCCGCCGCTGCTGACCCCCGCCGCCTAGGCCGCGCTCGCGCGCATCGAGGAGCTG
>JALZOI010000456.1 GCA_030857245.1 Myxococcota bacterium | reverse complement strand
CACCAAGCCGGCCCCGCCGCCGGCCGAGCCGCCGGCGCCGAAGCCGCCGCTCGAGGTCGCCGTCCCGGCGACCACGGTCGCGGTCAAGCTGGTCTCGGCCGGCAAGGGCAAGAAGGCGCCGCTCCGCTACACGCCCGCCGCCGGTGGCAAGCAGCAGGTCGAGCTCGCGATGGACTTCGCGTCGAAGCAGACGCTCGATGGCCAGACCCAGGAGCAGGTCGTGCCGACGGTGGTGTTGACGGGCGAGGCCGAGACCAAGGCGGTCGGCGCCGATGGCAAGGCCGAGTTCGCGCTCGCCGTGAGCTCGACCGACGCGCGCGGCGTCGCGGGCTCGGACGTCCCGGTCGACAAGTTCAAGGTCGCGCTGGCGTCGCTCGCGGGCCTCGTGATCGGCGGCAGCGTCGGTCCGCACGGCGCGGCCGGTGATGTCACGCTGCGCATCGAGAAGCCCGATGATCTGTCGGCCGGCGCGCTCGATCTGATCCGGCTCACGCTCCCGGCGTGGCCGGTGCTGCCGACCCAGCCGGTCGGCGTCGGCGCGAAGTGGCAGGCCACCGCGGCCGGCAAGCTCGCCGACAAGCTCGAGATCACGCAGGTCACCGACTACGAGCTGGTCGCGCACAAGGGCACGACCTGGACGATCAAGGGCAAGACCAAGATCAGCGGCAAGGACCAGGACGTCGGCGGCGGGAAGATCTCGAAGATCACCGGCACCGGCACCTCCGAGGTCACGATCGCCGACGGCGCCCTCTATCCGACGCACAAGTCGTCGACCGAGACGAACTTCACCGCGTCCGAAGGCGACAAGTCGATGCTGTTCGTGATCAAGGTCGGCAACTCGGTCACCCCCAAGTAGGCCGGGCAACGCTTCCGCGGACGCCGCGGTCGCATCGTCGTGCGGCTGCCGATCGGAACCGCGATCTCCGCCGCCGTTCACGCGGCTGCCCTTGGCTGGTGGGCGGCCGTGGCGTTCAGCGGACGCGCCGGGTCGGCAGGTGAGCGGGCCGCGGTGTCGCCGCCGCCGCCACCGCCGCCGCCGATCGTGATCACGGCCGCGCCGCTCGAGCTCATGATCCTCGACGCGGCCACGACCGCGGCGGTCGTCGCGAGCTCGCAGCGCGGAGTCGAGTCAGCGCACGCGCTCGCGAGAGCGAGCCGCACGGCAGGCCGGCGCGGTGGCCGCAGTCCCGAAAGCGAGCGCGGGTCGGCCACCGATGGCACCGATGGCACCGATGGCACCGATGGCACCGACCGCGACCGCGCCGGCACCAGCAATGGACCGGGGCGCCACCCGCTGTTCGACATGCGGAAGGGCCGGCCGGTCCGGCTCACCGTCGGCGTACCGACCGGTCGCTGGGACGGCCGGGAGGCCGCGCTGGAGTCGTTCGGCGCCGACCTCGACAGCGGGCAGCTCGAGCGCGCGGGCGGTGGCACGCATCGCTCGCCTCCGCATCAGGGGCAGTTCACCGCGCGCATCGATCGCGATGGCGGCGTCACGCTCGGCGACAAGCCGAACCTCAAGCTGCACTCGCCAGTTCCCGGCAGGGGCATCGGCGGCATGATCGCCGACTGGTACGCGGATCCGCACAAGCCTGTCGGCCAGCTGCTGCTCCACGATCCCGAGCACGCGCCGGGGGGGCCCGCGTACCTGGGCCGCCATCGCAAGGAGCCCGAGGGCGTGCCGAGCGGCGGCGTGGTCGCCACCTTCGACATCACCGACGCCGTCATGCGCAGCCGCGGCATCGATCCGTACGCCGCACAGAAGCTGCGGTTCCTCGACGCGACCCGCGATCAGCGCGTGCAGATCGGCGCGCGGCACCGCCAGCAGCAGCTGCTGCGCGCGCCCGAGCTGATGCAGCGCAACCTCGCGGAGCTGTGGGCGACCCTGCCCGATGCGGCGGCGCGCCGGCGCGGGCTGTTCGAGCTGTGGGATGACTGCGCGGAGACCGGCAGCCCCGCGCTCGTCAGCGCGGCGCGCGATGCCCGCCGCCTCGTCATCGGCTTCATCCGCGCCAAGCTCCCACCCGGCTCGCCCGACTCGTACTCGCCGGGAGAGCTCGCCGCGCTCGACCGTGATCGCCGGTCGACCGCGCGCTTCGCGCCGTACGACGACGAACCCGACGCTGGTCGCTAGCCCGAGGTGGTGACCGAGGCAGCGGTGGCCGTTCAGCCGGCGAGCTCGCTGCGCAGCCGGGCGATCCGCTCGCGCATCGCGGTGCGAACCTCGTCGGGGCCCGCGATCCAGGCGTGGCTGCCGAGCCCGAGCACCCAGCTCGTCACCCACTCGAAGCCGTCGCAGTCGACCATCAACTCGGCGGAGCCGTCGTCATGCATCGTGACCTCGCCGACCGGCCAGTTCACGCCGATCCGGGTCACCGCGAGCGCATCGAGGATGACGCGGACGGTGACCGAGTCCGCCGATGGGACGTAGAGCCGCTCGCGGCGATATGCCTCGAGGTCGAAGCCCGCGGGGATCTCGAAGGTGTCGCCGGTCGTGCGCAGCGCGGCGATCCGGTCGATCCGGAACGTGCGGACGTCGCCGCGCTTGTGGCAGTGGCCGACCACGTACCACTCGCCGGCGTGGTGGACGATGCCGTAGGGATCGATCGGCCGGCGCTCGGCGGTGCCGCGCGAGATCGCGGTGTAGTCGATCTCGGCGCGCTCGCGGCGCCGCGCCGCGGTCACGAGCGTGCGCAGGTGCGTGGTGACGGCGGCATCGACCGAGGCGACCACGGTGCTGGTCGCGAGGTGCTGCGCCTCGTTGGCGTCGCGGCCGAGCGCGGCCAGCAGCTTGTTCTCCGCCGACTGCATCGCATCGTCGAACGGCGCGATGCCGCTCTCGCGGAGCGCGCGGATGCCGAGCAGCAGCGAGCAGCCCTCGGCGGCGGTGAGCCGGAGCGGGCGGGTCAGCCGGTGCGCGAGATCGACGAACACGCGGCCTTCCTCGACGGAGACCAGCAGGTACTCGCCGGGGTCACCCTCGGGCGGCCCGACCTGCGACAGCAGCTCGAGATCCGCGAGCAGCTCGTCGCGGTCGGTGTCGAGCATCTTCGCGAGCGCGTCGACGAGCACGCCCTCGCGATGCTTCGCGACGTACGGCACGATGTAGAGCAGCCGGCGCAGCTTCTGCGCGACGTCACGCATCGGAGTCCTCCGGACCGGCGCCGCCGGGCTCGCCGTAGTGACTCGCGATCAGGTCGAGCTCGGTGAACAGCCGCGCGCGCAGCTGATCGCCGCGGATCAGCCGGATCGCGCCCTTCGCGGCGAGGATGCGGTTGGCGGCGAACTCGAAGTTGCCGCAGTCGAACGTCACGAACGTGGTGTCCCCGGCCGGCCGCTTGACGCCGGTCGCGCCGAAATCCTCGTTGGCGACCTCCGCGGCATCGGGCGACAGCGCGAGCTGGACCTCCTCCGCCGGATCGGTCGTGAATGTCCACGGCGAGCGCGAGGCGTACGACTTGACGTCGAAGTCCGCCGGGCGCTCGAAGTCGGGCGACTTGGGCTTGGGCGCCTGCACGGCCTCGCGGATCCGCTCGACGCGGAACGACCGCACGTCCTGGCGCAGGTGGCACCAGCCGACGCACAGCCACGCGCCTTCGCGATAGACGAGCCCGTACGGATCGATGTCGCGCTTCGACGTCAGCCCGGTGGCCGCGGCGTCGTACGTGATCGTCACGCGCTTGCGGCTGCGCGTGGCCGACTCGAGCGTCGCGTAGATCTCGGGGAGCTCGGGGCGCATCGGGGCGCTGCGCGCGGGGAAGTGCACGAGCACCGGCGCCGGCGCGGCGGGCCGCGGGAACACGGTCGGCGTGTCGGGGAGCTCGGGCAGATCGAACGCGAGCTTCTTGAGCGCGAGATCGACGATCTTCGGGTACGTGCCGCCCGGCATCGCGTGGGCGACCGAGGCGGCGAGCACGAGCGCGGAGATCTCGTCGGGGGTCAGCCGCACCTCCGGCATCTTGAAGCGCTTGAGGTCGATGACGTAGCCGCCGTCCTCGAGCGAGTCGTCCTCGTCGGGCGTGATGTAGCGGATCGGGACGCCGAGCTCGAGCAGGTCGGCCTTGTCGCGTTCGAAGGCGCGGAGGCCGGCCTCGACGTTGACCGTCTGGTACGCCGGGAACTGCTCGCGGATCTCGCGGTACGTGACCGGCGTGCGCGCGCCGAGCAGGATCATGACGAGATCGAGCAGCCGCTTGCTGCGGTCACCACGGGTGGACGACGTGTCGTCGCCCTTGCCGCCGGCGCCCTTGCTCCCTCTGGTCGACACGTGGCCCTTCTTAGCGCACGCCGACGAGGATCGGAAGCGGGAGCGGTAGCCGCCCGCGCGGCGAGGCGCGGGGAAGGTGTAACCAGGTCCGTCGGGGTGCGTAGGCCGGCTGTTCGACACACAACCGAAGGGTACCGACCATGTTGAAGCTCTCGCTCCTGGCTGCCGGCCTCACGGCGGCTCTCGGGGCGTGCGGCACGGATGATTCCGAGCCGGACGCCACCGATCCGACCACGCCCACCACCTTCAAGCTGCGCATCGAGAACGTCGCGCCCTGGACCGTCCTCAAGTCCGGCACGCAGGCGATGAAGGTCGATGGCACCACCGGCGCCGCCGGCCCGGGCGCCGCGTTCGAGATCGCGTTCACCGCCGGTCGCAACCAGAAGCTCAGCTTCGCGACGATGCTCGGCCAGTCCAACGACTGGTTCTTCTCCGCCGGTCCTGCCGGGCTCTCGCTCTACAACGAGGACGGCAATCCGATCGCGGGCGACATCACGAACCAGGTCCACCTCTACGACGCGGGCACCGAGATCGATCAGGAACCCGGCGTCGGCAACGCGACCGGGCCCCGTCAGTCTGCTCCCGACTTCGGCCCGATCGATCCGGACCCGACGGTGCGGCGGCTCGCACAGGCCGTGCCGCTGACCGCGGGTGGCACGTTCACGCTGCCGCCGATCGCGGCGATGGTCCGCGTCACGCTGACGCCCGGTGCGGGCGGCCAGTTCGTGCTGCGGATCGAGAACGTCTCGACCGCGACGACGCTCGTCACCTCCGCCGGCGCGAGCGGCATCGGCATCTCACCGCTCGCGTGGGCGCTCCACACCCAGGACTCGCCGCTGTTCAGCGTCGGCGCCCCCGACCGCGGGCAGGGGCTCGAGCAGATCGCAGAGGCCGGGCGCGTCGCGGACCTCGGCTCGGCGCTGCGCACGTTGACGGGCGCTGCCACGCCGGTGTCGCCGGGCGTGTTCGCGGTCCACGCGGATCCCGAGCCCCTCTACGCGCTCGGCCTCGCGGATCTCGGGCTCGGGCTCGTACCGCTCGCCGAGGACGGCAACACCACGCCCCTGTTCGAGTCGATCCGCACCAGCGCCCGGCTGATGGAGCTCTCGCAGGTCGGCACCTACGACATCCCCGTGGATGCCGCGCAGATGGGGCCGGCCCGCCCGGGCGACGCGTTCGAGCTCACGGTCACCGGCACGCCGGGCGAGCACGTCTCGTTCGCGTCGATGTTCGGGATGTCGAACGACTGGTTCTTCGCGACGCGGCCCGGGGGCATCGCGCTGTTCGACGCGCAGGGTGTGCCGCGCCGCGGTGACGTCAGCGCCGACATCGCGCTCTACGATGCGGGCAGCGAGATCGATCAGGAGCTCGCGATCGGTCCCGATACCGGGCCGCAGCAGGCCGGCCCGGACACCGGTGCGCCGGATCCGATCACGCTCGTCCGCGAGCTGTCGACGACCGCGTATCCGCACCCGGCGAGCACGCACCTGCGCGTCACGCTCGAGCCGATGTGATCAGGCGAGCTGCGCGACGAGCTCGGTCCACACGGGGCGCAGCTCGCGCCGCGTGAACAGCTGGAAGTGATCGGGATCGAGCGCGTCGCCTTGCCGCGTGCCGATGACGCGGACCGGCGCGGCGGCGGGCAAGTGGCGGGCGAACCCCTCGGCGTCGGCGGGCGTACACATCCAGTCGCCAGCGCCGACGAACGGCAGCACCGGCGTCGTGATCGTGCGGAGCTGCGCGAGGTAGTCGACGCCGCGCAGGCTGGTCCACGCCGCAGCGCGCGCCCAGCCCGTGAGCTGCCGGACGTAGGTCGGGGCCTCGTCGGCGGTGCCGACCCGGAGCGCGCGGACCGGCGCCTTGCCGAACAGCGCGGTCACTCCGCGGTAGGCGGCCATCACCGCCTTGCGCTGCAGCGAGGCCTGCGCGCCACCGAGCCAGACCGCGGTCGCCGGCAG
>JALZOI010000455.1 GCA_030857245.1 Myxococcota bacterium | reverse complement strand
CTCGACCGCACCGCGACCGCGCACGGGTCGCCGTCGTCGGCGCCCTCGCGCCCGCTGACGACGACGCTCGAGCCCGGCCAGGTGCTCGCGCAGCGCTACCGGGTCCAGCGCCTGCTCGGCAAGGGCGGCATGGGCGCGGTGTACCTCGCCGACGACGAGGTGCTCGGCGAGCTCGTCGCGCTGAAGGTGATCTCGAGCGCGTTCGCACACGACGAGGCCGCGATGATCACGCGGTTCCGCCGCGAGGCCGCGGCCGCTCGCAAGGTCAGCTGCCCGACGGTGATCCGCATCCACGATCTCGGCGAGGCGCGTCCGGGCTTGCTCTACCTCTCGATGGAGTACTTCGCGGGCCGCACGCTGTCGGAGGTGATCTCGCAGCGCGGCATCGTGCCGCTCGAGGACGCGCGGGACATCCTGAAGCAGATCTGCAGCGGGCTCGAGGCGGCGCACCAGGCCGGCGTCATCCATCGCGATCTGAAGCCGAGCAACATCCTCGTCGGCGAGCGCGGCGCGGTGAAGATCATCGACTTCGGCCTCGCGACGATGGCGATGGCCGACGGCCTGACCGCGACCGGCGCGATCCTCGGCACGCCGCACTACATGGCGCCCGAGCAGGTCCGCGGCAAGGCCGTCGACGTTCGCACCGATATCTACGCGCTCGGCGCGCTCACGTACCACCTGGTGTGCGGCCGCCCGCCGTTCTCTGGTGACAACGCGATCGCGATCGGGTTCGCGCATCTCTCGGAGACCCCGCCGCCGCCGCGCCAGATCCGTCGCGACGTCCCCGAGCACCTCGAGGCCGCGATCCTCGCCGCGCTCGCCAAGGCGCCCGAGGACCGGCCGTCGACCGCGCGGGCGTTCCTCGAGCGCGCGTACGCGTCGTAGCGGCGCCGGTTCGTCAGCGCGCGACGAACCGGAAGTGCGCATCGATCCATTCACGACCGTGGCGATCGCCAGGTGCGGCGCCAGCAACTCGCCGAGCGCCTCACGCGCGAGTCTCGCGCGCGAGTCTCGTGCGGCGGGAGGGCCCGAACGCGGTGGTCGGCTGCTGCGTCAGTCGATCGCCAGCACACTCCGCGGGCAGGCTTGGTTCCACTTCGCGACGAGGGGCGACACCGCCGGGCTGTCGAGCTTCTGGGCTCGCGCGAGCACCGTGTATGCATGCTGCACGCGTTGCTTGTCGCACGCGGACATCTTCAGCGCCGCTTCCAGCGTGGCGACGGGCACCAGCAAGCTGCACAGCGTATCTGCCTTGCCCCACAGGCTCCTGATCTCGACGAGCTTGCTCGTCTTCAGCTCGTCCAGGTGGGTGACCAGTGCCGTGCAACGGGTCTCCGCGGCGGCGTAGTCCTGCCCCCGGTACGCCGCGTCGATCTCGGGAATCGCGTCCTGCACGGCCGTCGCAGGTGCCACGAGCTCCGCCGGCAGGTTCAGCCTCGCCACGGCGATCGCCGAGCAGGCAGCGTCGTAGCGCGCCTGCAGCGGCGCGAGCGTCGCGCGGCGTTCTTGCGAGAGGGCGATCAGCGACAACCTGGCGTTCGTGCAGGACGCGCCCGGCGGCGCGAGCGGGTTCGACGCGCGCGCTGCCTCTGCGTTCGCGAGATCGGTCTCGATGGTCCTCAGGTGGAGCTCGCGCTGCGCCGCAGGCGACGGCAGCAGTGACGGTGACGGCGACGGTGCTTCCTCCTGCTTGCTCGTGCAGCTGGACGCGACCACCAATGAAAGAACGACGCGCGATGCAGGCTGCATGGAGCGGAACGTCGCGCACTCATCGCGAGGCCGCCAGATCCGATCTGCCACCGCGCGCCGCTCGCTCGTCCGTTCCCTTGCTGGAGCCACCGGGTTGAGACGTGCCACTCGACCACGCGCGCGTAGCCCAGTGACGTACGCCGTCGATCCCACGGCGCTGAGGACAGCGAAGCAGTCCACAGCTAGCCGCGATGCGCTGCCTGGAGCGCTGCGATGTCGATCTTCTGCATGGCGAGCATCGCCTGCATGACGCGGTTCGCGACGACGGGGTCCGGATCGCTCATCAGCTCCATGAGCTGCGTGGGGATGATCTGCCAGGACAGCCCGAACTTGTCCGTCAGCCATCCGCACTTCGATTCCTTGCCGCCGTCGGCGAGGAAGCGATTCCACAGCGCGTCGACTTCTTCCTGCGAGTTGCACGAGACGAACAGCGAGATCGACGGATCGAGCTTGTAGTGGGAGCCACCATTGAACGCGATGAAGCGCTGGCCTTCGATCTCGAAGGTCGTGCTCATCGGCGAGCTGCTGGTGATCTTCGAGACCGGGAAGATCGAGCAATAGAGCTCGGCGGCTTCCGCGGCGCTGGATTCGAACCACAGGAACGTCGAAACCTTGTTCTGCATATCCCAAGGACGAAGCAGCCCCCTGGTTCTCGACATCCGTGCGCGGAGATCGTCGCGATTGTCGGTCGGGTCGGTCCGCGCACGAGGCGTTGCTAGCATCTGCAGGACCGCCCGTCGCGCATGCCATCGTTCGCATGACGAGCGCATGCGCACTGCGCCGCGTCGAGATCATCATCGCGCCGGTTTCGAAGCGCTAGCGTCTCGACCCCCGAGCCCGTCGCGGTCGCGCCCACCGAGGGCTCCGGCTCCGGCGGGTTCGCTGCGTCCGGAGCCCTGCGCGCCGTGGCTGGTCCATGCGGTCGACGAGCGGCTTCCGTCGCTGCGGCCGGCACGTAGCTCGGCGGGTGACGTGCCCGGTGGTACGCATGGTGCAGACGTCGCCGCGAGGTGCCTCCCGCAACGACCGAAGACGTGTTCCAGCGGGCACCTGCTGTGCCCGATCGCCCAAGGGGGCGATGCTGGGGCATCGCCGCTGTCACGACGCTCGTCCTCGCCTCGGTATCCGGGGCTGCGATCGCCGATGATCTGGCGCCGGTCCCGGCGACCCCGCCGGAGCCACCGGCGGCCGAGATCGACCCAGCCGATGACGAGGATCTCGAGATCGGGCTGGTGCCGCTCGTGGGTGGCGACACCGATCACGGCTTCGGAGCGGGCGCCCTCGGCACCATCGCGATGTTCGATCGGGATCACCACCCGTATCGCTGGAAGGTCGAGTTCGGCGGGTTCTACGCGGTCAAGGACTCGTTGACGAGCCCCTCCTTCGTCGATGCCTACGCACGCCTGATCTATCCGCAGCTGCTCAACAGGCGACTTCGTCTGGAGGTCCGCCCATCCTTCACGAGCGAGACGGTGCTCCGCTACTACGGGATCGGCAACCGCTCCGACCGCCCACAAGATGACGATCGGCAGCGCGACACCTACGAACGGCTGCATCCCTCGCTCGGCGTCACGACGCTATGGCAGGTCGGTCACGATCTCGCGCTGCTGTTCGGCGCCCGGTACACGTACAACCGGATCGCGTTCGACCCGGCGAGCACGCTCGCCGAGGACCCGATATGGAGCTCGCACGACCTCCGGGCGCCGCACAGCGTCGTCGTGATCGAGGGAGGGGTGGTGTTCGACTCGCGCGACAACGAGCTCGCTCCGACCACGGGCCAGCATCACATGGTGAAGCTCCGGGTCAGCCCCCGTGCCGGCGACGTCCTCCCCTACGGCTACCAGCAGATCAACGCGACCGCTCGCGTCTACCACACCATCGTGCCGCGCTACCTCGTGCTCGCGGTCCGGGCGGTGTTCGACCTCCAGCTCGGCGATGTCCCTTTCTACGAGATGTCTCGCTACGAGGAGGCATCCGCGATCGGTGGCGGCAATGGCGTCCGCGGGGTGCCGTCGCATCGCTTCTACGGTCGGGTGAAGGCGTTCGGAAACGTCGAGCTGCGCTCGGACGTCAGCCGGTTTCGCTGGCGGAAGAGCCGGTACATCTTCGGCGTCACGGGCTTCTACGATGTCGGCCGGCTGTGGACCGACATCGAGGAAGCGCGGCCCGATCTCGACGGTACGGGGCTCGGCCTGCACCACGGCGTCGGTGGTGGCCTGCGGCTCCAGAAGGGCCGTTCGTTTCTGCTCCGCGCGGACGTGGCGTGGTCTCCCGATGCCCAGCCGGTCGGCGTGTACGTCAAGGCGAACCACGCGTTCTGAACCGACGGGTCCGACGACGCGACGCGTGCGCCTCCTGCTGCCCCTGCACCTGCTCCTGCTCGGAGCGTGGAGATAGGTGAGAGTGCGGGCTTTCGAGCGGAAGACTCCGTGCGCAGCCCGCCGTGTTCCACCGTCGGGACCGTGAGCATCGCCGTCCCTTTTCCTGCTGTCTGATCCATCGCTTACCCGGCGATCTCGAGTACCTCCGAATCGCCGTAGCCGCTCAGCCCGCGGCGAACGAGAACTGCAGACTCGCCCGACGAACGTCGGAGCTCGTCATTAGCTCTCGTCGCGTAGGACTAGCGCCGACGGCCCGGCCGGTAGACGACCACCATCTCATTCGCACTGGGCGCCGGCGTGAACTGCCAATGCTTGAAGGTGTCGCCGATACAGGCTCGACCCCGAACGTTTGCGTATTCGTACGGTTGAAAGACGACACCTGTGACGGAGCCCTGGCTGTCGATCTCGAGTCGAAAGCGCACTTCTCTCGTCGGCTCGCGGCGGAAACACGGGTCGATTTGATGTATGTCTCGAACGAGCTGACGTACCCACTCTTCCCGAGGGCATTGCGGCGGGAGCTCCAGCGGCTGATCCCACGATTCGAATTCGTTGACCGAAACCGTGCAGCGAAGCGGACCTGTGCCGGGATGTCGTGAAAAGGCCTTGCTCCACGAACCATCCGACGAGTGCGAGCTTGCTGGCTGCGGGCGTGGCATCAAGCACCCCGTAGCTACGCTGCATAGCGCAGCGACAAGCGCGATTCTCACCATTGCGGCACTCTACGCGGAAGTGGGAATCGACCCTGTGGCAAGAACGGGAATCGCTCTGCCAGCTCAGCGCAACCGCTCGTGCGCGCCGCTGCGCTCCTCGAGACCGCACGAGTGCGACCCGACCGTGGGCAATGGCTCGTGTCCGTCAGGGATGGCGTGGACCCGCGCGCCTGATCCGAACGATACGCATCCGCCGAGCGCGATCAAGGCAACGCGAGCCCGTGCACGGCGAGCCCGACCCAGTGGAGCCACTCGAAGCGGTAGTCCTCCTCGAAGATCCAAGATCGCTCGGTCCGCGCGCTACACGGCACCGGTCAGGTCTGGCTGAGGCGCGCGCGGAGACAACACATGGCGCCGTGGTGCATCGTCGACCTCGACACCGAGCTCGTCAGCGAGCGAACCGGCGCCGCGGATGGCTCGGCCTCCGAGGACGATCGGTAGCGTCGGGAACTGTGCGCGAGCCGCCTTCGCGAGCGCGATCATGCGGGGCAGGTTGAATGTCATCGTCGTCGAGATTCCCAGCACCGCGGGCGAATGGCGGGCCACGGCGTCGAGGATGCCGCGGTCCGGGGTGTTCGTGCCGATGAACTTGACCTCCCACCCGTCGAGCTCGAGGAGATCTGCGGCGAACTGCGCGGGGAGGCCGTGCAGCTCACCTTCGACGCCG
Organism: Myxococcota bacterium; assembly: GCA_030857245.1. Taxonomy (GTDB): domain Bacteria; phylum Myxococcota_A; class Polyangia; order Haliangiales; family Haliangiaceae; genus JABFXX01. The sequence goes on along the minus strand of JALZOI010000455.1, from coordinate 725 downwards.
GCGAGCAGGACCGAGCCGCGCGCGCGCGGGCCCGAGATCTCGGAGTACAGGCGCGCGATGACCGACTGGGTCACGGCCGAGGCCATGTGCTCTTGCGCAACCGAAATCGTCGTCGAGACCCAGAGCTCGCCGAGCCGGCGCTGGGCCACGAGGAGCATCTGGTAGAGAGCGGCGACCGACATTCCGCTGCCTCGCGCGGCGACCACGAGCTGCCACGCCTCGGCTCTGCGGCCCGTGAGCGCAGCCGCGAGGTACGCGCCGTGCAGTGGCGCCTCGGGCTGGTCGCTCGCGACGGTCACCTCGCGCTGCACCGCGCCGCGTGCGGCGTCGAACATCTCGTGGAACGGCTTCGAGCCGTCGGGGCCGACGAGCCTGGTCTCGAGCAGATCGAACACCTCGATCAGATGGCGCCTCGCGATGCCACGCGCCGCGAGCATGTCGGCGCACCACCGCGCGTAGTCCGCGAACAGCGCCGCGCATCCGGCCTGAACCGCACCCGCCAGGAACGTCAGATGATATCGAACGTCCTCCGTGCACCGCTGACGCCCGGCGGGCCCGAAGAGAGCGTCCCATTCTGGATGCGCAGCGTAGAGCTCGGCGCTGCTTGACGTCAATTACATTCACCCATCAACGACAACTACATCTCCCCATCGACCTCGCTTGGTGACTGGTTGCGGTTTTTGTTTCTCGATGCGGTAGTCGTCGTTGGTGCTCCGTTCGCGTTC
>JALZOI010000052.1 GCA_030857245.1 Myxococcota bacterium | reverse complement strand
CGTGACAGCAGCTCGGGCGGGGCAACATCGCGCAGCACGACGGCACCGTCGCGAGCGAACGACGCTGAAAGCTCGGCCGTCGTCGTCATGAACCGATGCTAGGACCACACCCCGTCGGAGGTCACGTGCGTGTGTGGACCGACACGGCGTAGCCGTCGTCCGGGTGCCACGGGTCCCGCGACCACGTCGACCAGCGGTTGCGCAGCGTGAGCCCGACGTCGGCGCACCACTCGTCGTACTCCTCGATCGTGAACGGGGGCGCCGGCAGCGGGAGGTGCGCCGCATCGAGTCCGAAGCCGGCGACGAGGAGACCACCGTCGCCGAGCCGCGCGGCGAGACGGGCGACCACGGCCGCCTCGTCACCGGCCGCGACGAGTGGGATGACGTTGCCGGCGGCAACGATCAGATCGAACGTCTCGTCGAGATCGAACCGAGCGAGGTCCGATTCGACCCAGCGCACGTCCGAGCTCGCCTGCCGGGCAACGTCGAGCATCTCGGCATCCACGTCGACTCCGACGCACTCGTAGCCGCGACGGGCGAGCTCGATCGCGACGCGCCCCGTGCCACATCCGGCGTCGAGCACGGTGGCCGGCGCGTCGACGAGCGCGGCGCAGCACGACGCCTCGCCGTGCGGGTCATGACCACTCGCGGCGAGACGTTCGAACCGAGCGGCGTAGTCGCGTGCTCCTGGCCGATCGTCCACGTCGTCCCAGCGGCTCATGTGGATCCACGCTACGCGCTGTGCCGCTTCGGCGAGTCCGCCAACAAGCCGTTGTGCGACGGCACGCACGCCAAGGTCGGCTTCACCGACGCGGCGCTCCACTAGCGTCGCGCTCGACATGGGACTCTTCCGCCGACCTCGCAACGACCCCGCAGAGCTGGCGCAGATCAAAGCGCAGCTCCGTTTCATGCAGAAGCACTGGGATGCCGCGGCGCAGCGGCGCGACGAGGACGCGCAACGCCTCGCCACTGTCGAAGCCGCCAACACCGACCTCGCGTCGGTGACCGAGCGTCTCGCCCGGCTCGACGATCGCATCACGTCGGTCTCGACCGAACTTGCCAACCAGGTGAACGAGCTCGGCAACGAGATCGAACGGCTCGGCGGCAACGCTCCCGACACAGCCTCCGACGAGGTGCGGATCGACGAGATCCGCACCGGTCAGGAGCGGCTCGCCAACGAGCAGGCGCGCTATCAGATCGCGTTCCGAGAAGACCTCGCCCGCCTCGCCGAGCAGTTGCGCAGGGCGTCGCCGCCGCGCTGACGCCACCGCTCGGCCGGTCGGTTCAGCCGCCCGTCGGCACGGTGGAGTCGGGCGAGCCCGTCGTCGAGCCCGTCGTCGTGCCGGGCGGCGGGCCGAGCGGCGAGCCGGGCGTCATCCCTGGATGTTGCTGGCCAGGCTGAAGATCGGCAGGTACATCGCGATGATCAGGCCACCGACGACGACCCCGAGGAAGGCCATCATGATCGGCTCGATCAGCGACGTCATCGCGGAGACCGAGGCGTCGACTTCCTCCTCGTAGAAGTCGGCGATCTTCTGCAGCATCTGGTCCATCGCGCCGGTCTGTTCACCGACGCCGATCATCTGCACGACCATGCTCGGGAACACGCGCGACTCGGCGAGCGGGCCCGCCATGTCGTGGCCTTCGCTGATCTTGTCGCGCGCCTTGAGGATGCCGGCCTCGACGACGCGGTTGCCGGCGGTGCGTGCACAGATGTCGAGGGCATCGAGGATCGGCACGCCCGAGGACAGCAGCGTGCCGAGCGTCCGCGTGAACCGCGCGACGACGATCTTGCGCAGGGTCGGGCCGATCACCGGCAGCCGCAGCAGCACGCGATCGAAGACCTCGCGCCCCTTCGGCGTCCGCCGGAGCGCGACCGAGCCGAAGATCACCGCGAGCAGGACGCCGAAGTAGATGTACCAGTTGTCGGCGAAGCTGTGCGAGATGCCCATGACCACGCGGGTCGGAGCAGGCAGCTGCGCGCCAGCGCCCATGTCCTTGTACATCGCCTCGAAGGTCGGGATGACCTTGATGAGCATCACGGCGATGACGCCGATCGCCACCACGAGGATGCCGACCGGGTAGAACATGGCGCTCTTGATCTGCGCCTTCAGCTTCACCGACTTCTCGATGTAGATCGCGAGTCGGTTGAGGATCGTGTCGAGGATACCGCCGGTCTCGCCCGCGGCCACGAGGTTGACGTAGAGCTCGTCGAACACCTTCGGGTGGCGGCGCAGCGCCTCCGAGAACGTCGAGCCCTGCTCGACGCTCGCTTTGATCTGGCCGAGGATGCGCGCGAAGATCTTGTTCGGCGACTGCGACGACAGGATGTCGAGGCACTGCACGAGCGGCAGACCGGCGTCGATCATCGTCGCGAGCTGACGCGTGAAGATCTGGAGGTCCTTCGCGGCGACGCCCGAGCCGATCGTCAGGTGCAGCTGCTTCGGCTCGCGCTTGACGCGCTGGACCGTGAGGCCGTCACTGCGGAGGCGGGTCTCGACGATCTCGGCGGTGTCCGCCTCCATCACGCCGCGCTTCGGCTCGCCCGCCCGTGTCGTCGCTTCCCACTGGAACTTCGCCATCCGGGCTCCTACCTAGGCCTTGCGTTGGCGGGGACGGCGAGGCCGCCGATCGAGCCGCCCGCGGCAAGGATCATCGTCTTGAGCTCGTCGACCTCGCTCGAGCTCCCCATGCATTCGTCGAGACCGATCACCTTCCGCATGTAGAGATCGACCAGCGACTGGTTCATCGTCTGCATGCCGAACTTCGACTGGCCGATCTGCATCTGCGAGTAGATCTGGTGGAGCTTGTCCTCGCGGATCAGGTTCCGGATCGCGGCGTTCGGCACCATGATCTCGCAGGCCATCGCCCGGCCGGTGCCGGAGGCCTTCGGGATCAGCTGCTGCGTGACCACGCCCTCGAGCACGAACGAGAGCACCGCGCGGACCTGGCCCTGCTGGTGCGACGGGAACACGTCGATGATGCGGTTGATGCTCTGGATCGCGCTGTTGGTGTGCAGCGTGCCGAACGCGAGGTGGCCGGTCTCCGCGATCGTCAGCGCCGCCTCGACGGTCTCGAGGTCACGCATCTCGCCGATCAGCACGACGTCGGGATCCTGGCGCAGGATGTACTTGAGCGCGCGCTTGAACGACTGGCTGTCCCGCCCGATCTCGCGCTGGTTGACGAGGCAGTTCTTGTGCTGGTGCTGGAACTCGATCGGGTCCTCGACCGTGACGATGTGACCTTTGATCTTGTTGTTGATCCGGTCGATCATCGACGCGAGCGTCGTCGACTTGCCGGAGCCGGTCGGCCCGGTGACGAGGACGAGGCCGCGCGGGCGGTCGCACAGCTCGGTGACGATCGGCGGCATGCCGAGATCCTCGAGCGGGATGATCTTGTACGGCACGACGCGGAACGCGCCGGCGACGCATGCCTGCTGCATGTACGCGTTGGCGCGGAACCGGGCCATGCCGCGGATGCCGAACGAGAAGTCGATCTCGAGGTCCTCCTCGAAGCGCAGCTTCTGCGCGTCGTTCATCACCGAGTAGCAGAGCTGCTTGGTGTCGACCGGCGTCAGCGGCTCGGTCTGGAGCCGGACCAGATCACCGTCGATGCGGAGGCGGGGCGGCGAGCCCGCGGTGATGTGAAGGTCCGACGCGCCCTTGTCGGTCATCGCCTTGAGCAGCGCCTGCAGGTTGAGTTGAGTCACTGATCAGTCATCCCTCGGCGGAGCAAAGTTCGTGGTGTCATCTCAGTCATCTACCGTGGTGCGCAGGACTTCTTCGGGGGTGGTCATGCCTTCCAGGATCTTCTGGATGCCGGCCATGCGGAGGCTCTGCACGCCGCCGCGGATCATCTCGGTCTTGATCTCGGCCGCCGACGCGCCCTGGAGCACGAGCTCCTTCAGCGGATCGGTGAACGGCATGACCTCGTAGAGCGCGACGCGGCCCTTGTAGCCGGTCTGGTTGCAGGTGCCGCAGCCGCGACCCTTCATGATCGTCGCGCCGCGGATCTGCTCCTCCGTCATGCCCATCTTCGCGAGGGCCTCGGGGTGCTTCTCGTCGACCATCTTGCAGTCCGCGCAGATCCGGCGCGACAGCCGCTGCGCGAGCACGAGGTTGACGGACGCCGTCACGAGGAACGGCTCGATGCCCATGTTGAGGAGCCGCGACACCGTCGACGGCGCGTCGTTGGTGTGCAGCGTGGAGAGCACGAGGTGGCCCGTGAGCGCGGCCTTGACGCCGATCTCGGCGGTCTCGAAGTCACGAATCTCGCCGACCATGATGATGTTCGGGTCCTGCCGCAGGAAGGCGCGCAGGGCGGTCGCGAAGTTGAGGCCGATGTCCTCGTGCATCTGCACCTGGTTGATGCCGGCCAGGTTGAACTCGACGGGATCCTCGGCGGTGGAGATGTTCGTGTTGACGGTGTTGAGCTCGGACATCGCCGAGTACAGCGTCGTGGTCTTGCCCGAGCCGGTCGGCCCGGTGACGAGCACCATGCCGTACGGCTTCTTGATGGCGGCCTTGAAGTCATCGAGCGGCTTCTGATCGAAGCCGAGCTTCGTCATGTCGAGCTGGAGGTTCGACTTGTCGAGGAGTCGCATGACGATCTTCTCGCCATACAGCGTCGGTAGCACCGAGACGCGGAAGTCCATCTCGCGGCTGCCGCCGAGCTTGAGCTTGATGCGACCGTCCTGCGGGAGCCGGCGCTCGGCGATATCGAGCGACGCCATGATCTTGAGGCGCGACGTGATCGCGTTGCGCAGCTTGAGCGGCGGCCGCATCTCCTCCTGGAGGATGCCGTCGATCCGGAACCGCACGCGGAAGCTCTTCTCGTACGGCTCGACGTGGATGTCCGACGCCTTCTTCTTGATCGCCGAGAGCAGCACGGCGTTGCACAGCTTGACGACCGGCGCCTCGCCCGCCTGGTTCTCGAGGTCGACGACGTTGACCGAGTCATCGCCCGCCGACGCATAGTCGACGTTGTCGACGTCGAACTCGCCCATCATCTCGTCGAGATTCGGGCCCTTGTCGTAGTAGCGCGACAGCGCCGTCTCGAGCGCGCTCTCGGAGGCGACGACCGGCTCGATGTTGTATTGCGTGAGGAACTTGAGCTCGTCGATCGCGAAGATGTTCGACGGATCGGCCATCGCCACGATCAGCGTCGGACCGTTGCGGCGGACCGGGATGACCTGATGCTTCTCGCAGATCTCGCGGGGGACCAGCTTGAGCACCGCCGCATCGATCTCGATGTCGGAGAGGTTGATCGACGGCAAGCTGTATTGCTTGGCGACGAACTGCGTGAGCTCCTGGTCCTTGACGTAGCCGAGGCGTGACAGCGTCGCGCCCAGCCGCTTGCCGGTGCGCTTGGCTTCTTCCTGCGCCTGCTGAAGCTGCTGCAGCGAGAGCATCTTCTCGCGGACCAGCAGCTCTCCAATACGGGACATGGTTCGTTCCTCGCGCTCGCTGTCGCCCTGGCAAGTCGCCAGTCCCCAAGAAAAACGACGGCTTCGACAATCGTAGCCGAGTTGGGAGACGCGCGTCAAACCACCCGGCACGCGAGCCGGCCACCTACACGGCGCTGCCGCGAGTTTGTATTACAGACTCATCCCTGCCATTCGCTCGGCCGGCCGGCCGAGCGAACTACGGGGCGGAGAGACCGCTACTGGGCGCAGTTCGCGACCACTTTGATCGCGAGGCGGTAGTTGTTCTTGGTGCTGCCGCTCGCGAACACGGAGCCGAAGTACGTGCCGGTCGGGAGGTTCGGCGCGCACGCGCGGAGCGCCTTGTCGCCCATCGCCACGCCGTTGACGAGCGACGTCCCCGACGCGTTCGTGATCGACATCGAGATCGGCTGGCCGCTGTCCCACGACACGATGACCTCGATGCCCTTGTTCGGGCTCGACAGGGTCACCGCGTAGAAGTCCTTGTCCATCTCGGGGCAGATGGCGAGGCCAGCGAGCGACAGGTCCTGGCGCTGGCTGTCGACCGGCGTCATGTACGCCGTCTGCGGCGTGTCGTTGCGCGTGCCGCCCTCGAGCGGGCCGTCATCGGAGCACTGGAAGCCGGTCGTGCCCGAGTCGGGCAGCAGGCCGGCCCCGGAGACGCACACGCGGTCGCGCGGCGCCGGCTCGGCGGTGGTCTGGCAGAAGTATCCGTCGGGACAGAACGGCTCCGTCATGCCGCAGAGGTACGGCGCGTTGCCGAGCTCGGGCGCGTAGGTGGTGCAGCCGGCGGCTGCGACGAGACCGGCGACGAGACCGGAAGCGAGCGCTGAAGACGAGATGAGCTTGCGCATGGGATCCTCTAGAACCGCGTCACGGCAGTGCCGCCGAGGAACCCCGTCGTGCCATCGCCAAGCGACGGAACGACGACCCACGACGAAGAAGTAGGCTCGGGCGACGACGCTCCCCGGGAGACCTTCAGCTCGCCACGCTTCTTCGCGGTGAGCTCCTTGTACCAGAGGTAGCCGGCGACGGCCGCGGTGGCCACGCCGACGCCGATCGAGATGTTCGCGATGCTCTGCCAGCGCTTACCGGTGCTCTCCCAGCCGGCCGCGGTGCTGTCGAAGTCCTGGCAGGGGGGGGCGCCGCACATGAGCGCATCTTCCTCGACCTGCGCCGCATAGCTACCGGCCTGGAGGTGGCCGAACACGGCGAGCGCCAGCAGGGTGCCGGCCGCGGCCGTCGTGCCCCACTTCGCGTACTTGAACTTCGACGAGCCGACGTCGCGGAACCCGGAGCCCGGCGGACCGACTTCTTGCGGCTGCAGGGTGAGGGTGCCCGGGTCGTCCTTCGACTGCCTGGACCGGTTGAGCGGGTCGTCCTCGTCGTCCGCGCGGCGGATGTCTGCCGGCGTCGTCTTGGCCTCGCCGTCCTCGTTGAAGTCGGGATAGAAGCGCTGCGGCGCGCCGGCCTCGAGGGTGACGAGGTTCGGGCTCGTCGACTTGCCGGCGCGGTGGATGACCGTGCCGGCCTGGTCCTTGACCTCGATGTAGTACTGCAGCGAGTCGCCGATCATCTTCGGCGCGGGGATCCGGGCGACCAGCTCCTTGTAGCGCCAGCGCATCACCTTCGAGGTGAACTTGCCCTCGCCGGCGGTGCGGAAGTTCAGCGTGACGGTGAAGCCCGAGTCCTCCGGGACGAACGCGGTGACGTCGAGCGGCTTGGCGGGAGGCGCGGCGTCGACGATCTCGTGCTGGAAGTCGGCCGCCGAGTACGTCCCGGCCGGCTTGATGACGACCGGCTGCTTCGGACCGGAATCGGCCGGCTTCGTGGTCGTCGGCTCGGTCGTCGCGTTCGGGTTGAACTTCTTCTCGAGCACCTTCGAACGCTCGATCACGGTCGGGCGCTGCGCGGCATCGGCGGGCGCGTCGGCGAGGAACTTGCGGTAGTAGAACAGCGCCAGGTCCTCCATGCCGGCCTCGTCCATCGTGAGCCCGATGTTGTAGAGGAGGAGCGGGTTGCGCGAGAGGTTGTAGGACTGCTTGAACTTCTCGATCGCCTCGGGAAGCTTGCCCTGTTCGTGGAGCTTCTTGCCCTCGCCGAAGGCTTTCTTGGCCGAGGCGAGCTGCGCCGGGGTGGGCGGCGGCTCGTCTGCGAACGCCACGTTCGCCGGAGCGAACACGCCCAGAACGAAGACCAGTGCGATGGCAAGACTGATGATGAAACGGTTCACGAAGCCTCCAGCTGGGCGAGGTAAACCCACACGCAGCGGACGGTCAATATCGTAGGCCCGGGAGCGATGCAACGACTGTTTCGCCGTCCGTGAGCCCGGACCTCGCTCGCCGTGGTTTGCCCGTACGCGGCGTGACAGATCGCTCGATCGCGGAAGGGGTTCCCGGCGTCGAACAGGACGCAAAACAGCCCCCGCCGGCGAACCGGGACGGGGGCCCTACTCGCGCGTCAAGCGCGAGCTTCCGGGCTGGATCGAGGCCGCGAAGGCCCCGGATCAGAACGGATCGACGATGCCGCCGGCCGGCTTCTTCGCGGGAGCCTTCTTCTTGGCCGGGGCCGGCGCGTCCGCGAACGGGTCTGCGATGCCGCCAGCGGGCGTGGCCCTCGTCGACTTCTTCGAGGTCGCCTTCGCCGGGCGGCTCGCCTTCTTCGCAGCCTTCGGCTCCTCGGCCGCCGGCTCGACGGCCTTTGGCTCGACGGCCTTCACCTCGACCGGCTTGGCCGCGGCGGGCTCCTCGATCGGGGTCACCGTCGGCGCGGTCGCGGCAGGTGCGGCCTGCTCGGTCGGCGTGGCCGCCGCCCCGTCGTCGATCGGCGTGACCGTCGGCGTGGCCGGGGGCGGGGCGGTCGCGGTCGCGGCGTTCGGTGCAGCGCTCGGCACCGTCGCCGTCGCGGCCGGCTGCACGGTGGCGGCGACCGGCGCCGCCGGCTTGTCGTCCTGCAGCGCGAGCTTCCAGACGCCGAGCATGATCCCGATCCCACCGACGAAGGCGAGCCCGATCCCGAGCCACGGCGACCTGCGGGTCGGCGGGTCGATGACGACGAGCCCGCTCTCGATCGCGGCGAGATCGGCGGACGAGACGGTCAGGCCCGCCTGCACGGCGCGCGCGGCGGCGATCGCCTTGGCCGCCTTCGCCTCGGCGAGCCGGACGCGCTCCGAGGCCTCATCCTCGTCGAGGCCGCCGATCGCGACGGGCGTCACGGGGCGAGCCTGGACCTCGGCCTTCGCAGAGGCGAGCGCGGCGACGAGCTCCTGCGAGCGCTCCTCGGAGACGCGCATCCGCTGCATCGCCTTGTCGATCTGGGACTTGAGGTCGGAGATGGTGGAGTCGTGGGCGGCGCTGCCGACTTGCGTGCCCGCGACGGCGGCGCGGGCCTCGGCCTCGGCGAGCTTGCCCTGGAGACCGTCGAGCTGGCGGCGGAGCGACTGCTCGCGCACCTCGCTCTCGAGCATCTGGTTCTCGGCCTGCTTCCAGCGCTGGGCATCCTGCTCGCGGCGCTTGCCTTCCTCGGCCTTGAGCTCCTGATCGCCGCTCCCCCAGCCGCTGACGTCGACGAGCGTCTGGTTCGCCTTCGCGATGAACTCCTCGAGCGAGTGCTCGACGGTCGGCAGCGCGGCGGCGTTCTGCATCAGCGACGAGCTGCGCTTGCGGCGCGGCAGCGCGGCCGAGCTCTGGGCGGCACTCTGAACGGCGCCGGGAGTCACGGTGCCCGTGACGGTCGCGGCGGCGCCGTTCGGCACCGCTCCATTTGCACCATTGGTGGCGTTCCCACCCTGCTTCGATTCGACAGCCATCATGTGTCTCCCGATAGGGACTAACCCGGAGCGACGTGGACTCTAGCAGCGATCCCCGGACCTTCGCCCGCGAAATCCATTCTCGCGGTCAGCAGCTACTGTGGACGAGCATCGCGGGCAGCGTCGTCTTCTCCGAGCGCGGGACGACCTCGACGACCTCGACGATCTCGAGATCATCATGGAACGCGCGAGCCTCGGCCTCGACGACCTCGGCCGGCAAGAAGCCGCTCTCGATGATCGTGGCGCCGATGCGACACCGACCCGGCGAGGTCGCGCTCCAGTGCGCGGCCAGCGCGGCCAGCCACTGCTCGTCCGTGATCAGGTGGCGGTCCCGGAGGAACTCGCCGAACCGCACGGGTTCGAGAGTCGCCAGGAGCCGCGCGCCTGCGATGTTCGAGCTGTCCGAAGAAGAATCAGTCATGGCCGGGTTGCGCGCGGACATTACGTAGGGGTGGTCGGATTGTCTACCCGAAACTTCGCCGGGCATCTGCTTGGAGATTTGGCCCAGTTGCGCAATAAGAACCGCGTCATGGCCCAAATGCGCAGACCCAGTCGCCGCCCCGCGCGCGGCCTGCCGATCGTGCGCAAGAACACGGTCCGGATCGCTCCGGACGTCGCTCACCGGATCCGCGCCGGGCACCCGTGGGTCTACCGCGAGGCCCTCGGTCCGCGGCCGCTGACTCCGGAGCCGGGCACCTCGATCGACGTCGTCGATGACGAGGGCGAGTTCGTCGGCCGCGGGCTGTACGACGCCGACAGCGTGATCGCGCTGCGCATCTTCGTGCGGCATCCGGACGTCCTGATCGACCGGGAGCTCGTGCGGACGCGCGTCAAGGCGGCGGTCGCGCTGCGCAAGCGGCTGGTCGATCAGAGCAAGCTCGATGTCGTACGGCTGATCAACGCCGAGAACGACGGCCTGCCGGGCATCGTCGTCGAGCGCTACGGCGAGTACCTCGTCGTCCAGCTGTACACGTCCGCCGTGCAGGGCCTGCGCGACGCGCTGTACGACGCGCTCGAGGCCGAGCTCAAGCCGATCGCGATCTACGAGCAGCGGCGGTTCCGCTCGCTCGGCGGCGATGCGCCTCGCCAGGCCGGCGCGGATCTCGTGCGCGGCACGCCCGCGCCCGTCGAGCTCGAGGTCAACGAGGACGACCTCAAGTTCATCGTCGACGTCACCGCGCCGCTGTCGACCGGCCTGTTCGCCGATCTCCGCGAGGGTCGCCGCGCCGTCCGCCACTGGGCCGCCGATCGCCGCGTCCTCAACCTGTTCTCGTACACCGGCGCGATCTCGGTCTACGCGCACGCCGGTGGCGCCGCCGAGGTCGTCGCCGTCGACGTCGCCGCCAAGGCGCACGCCCGCGCGCGCCGCAACTTCGCCGCCTCCGGGTTCGACCCCGAGAAGCCCGAGCTGATCGTCGGCGATGTCTTCAAGGTCCTGGCGCGCTTCGTCGAGCGCAAGCGGACCTTCGACATGGTCGTCCTCGATCCGCCCGCGTTCGCGAGTGCGGCGGCCCGCGGCGGCAAGCCGTGGAGCGCGGTCCGCGACTACTCCGAGCTGATCGCGGCCAGCCTCGAGGTGCTCGTGCCCGGCGGCCTGCTGATGGCGGCGTCCTCGACGCACAAGATGAGCTCGCCCGAGTTCGAGCTCGCGCTCGCCGACGGCGCGCTCGCCGCCGACACCCGGCTCCAGATCGTGGATCGCCGGCCGCTGCCGCCGGACTTCCCGACGGTGCCGGGCTTCCCCGAGGCGAGCTACCTCAAGGTCGCGATCGCCGCGCGCGGCTAACACGCCGCTCGCGTGACCTGAGAGCTCGCCGCGGGCGCGGCGCGGTCAGCGCTTGCGCAGCGACGTCAGCGGGACGTCGGGGATATCGGAGAGCGGTGACTTCGGGCGCGGTCCATCGGGCATCGGCAGCAGCGTCTCGATCTCGAAGCGCGCGGCCTCGAGCTCGCGCGGGCCGAGCGTGCCCCGCACGCCGCCGGCGAGCGTCGCGCAGGCCATCGCGAGTGGCGGCAGCGCGATCCCGGGATCGATCAGGCCTTCGGCGACGAGCTCGACCACCCGTGCGATCGACAGCGCGAGCGGCGAACCGACGCCGCGCAGCTTCTCGACGAGGGCATCCACCACGCCGGCGTCCATGGCGGGCGCCTCCTGCACGAGTCGCGTGATCGCCTGCTCGATCGCGTCGGTGCTCGCGGCCGTCACGAGGTGCCGTCGTCGTCGCGGGCGTCGGTGGGGTCGTGCTCGGTGGCGTGCTTCGCCATCTGCTCGACGCTGCGCTGCTTGATGAACTCGAGGAACGCGATCGCGGTGGGCAGCTCGATCGCGGGGATCGTCTCGATCAGATCGCGCGCCTGACGGCGCAGCGCCTCGCCCGGCGCTTCGGTGCCGTGGAGGATCGCGCGGCCGACCGCCGGCAGCTCCTGCGGCGCCTCGACCTTGCCCCACGGCGAGTCGTTCGTCGTCTGGATGTCGTGCTGCTCGAGCCAGTTGTGGATGTGCCAGTGCAGAAGGTCGGCGCGGTACGAGAACCAGCGCTCGCGCTCGGCGGGGTAGGCGAGGAGGACGTCCTTGAACCGGCGGAACGCGCCCTTGCCATCGATCGAGATGATCAAGCGCTCGCGGAGCGGCTCGTCCACGACGGAGCCGACGAACCGCTCCATCCAGCGATACTGCTCGCGCGACGACGCGGGCTCGACCCGGAGGAAGTTGCGGATGTTCTCCGAGACCGCCTGCCGGTTGATCGCGGCCTCGGGGTCGCCGGTGGTGATCGTCAGCACCCGCCCGGTCGTCAGGTCGAGGTAGCTGTCGGTCTCGGGCGAGTTGCGCTCGACCGCGATCTCGAGGGCATCCCAGTCCAGCTCGATGCGGACGGGACCACGCCCGGGAAGTGGAGGTGGGGGCGTTGCAGGGCGAACAGACATAAGGTTAAGGACCGCTAAGTGCTAACGAAAGTGCCTACGAGCCGCGAGAGCCGCGAGGCCCAATGCATCGACCGACCTTGCTTGCCGGCAAGGTCCGAGCGACGCCGGAAGCGTAGATGGTCAGCCGTTCTCTGGCAAGCCTCGGACTTGACACCTGCGGGGATGCGAGTAAGTTCCGCGGTCCATGGCGCGCGTTACCGTCGAAGACTGTCTCGACAAGGTCCCCAATCGTTTTGCGCTCGTCGTGCTCGCTGCAGAGCGTGCACGACAGCTTTCGCGCGGGGCCTCGGCGGGAGTCGATTGCGACAACAAGCCCGCCGTCACGGCGCTCCGCGAGATCGCGGCGGGCCTGGTGTCGTTCCGCGAAGATGTCCGTAACACGGTGACCGAGTTCATCGTCGAGCGTCGCAAGGCCGGCTTCATGTGATGCCCCGGCGCGCCGTCCCGCGCCACGCGCGCGGGCTTCAGGAAACACCTGCACGGCTCGCCGAAAAATTGCCCCATCGCCCGGTGGTCTCGATGATGACCCCGTGCGCGATCCCGAAAACATCCGCCGCGAGCTCGATCGCGGCGAGCTGGTGCACTTGCTCTACCGACTCGGTCGGCACGCAGCGAGTGGCATCCTGACGGTGACCGCGCGGTCGAGCCGCGGTGAGATCTTCATCCTGCGCCGCGGCCACGCGATGGTCGGCGAGGGCGAGCTCGCGAAGAAGGCGCTCGTCGCGCGCCTCGCGCGGCTCGTCGGACAGGAAGGCCTGCGCGTCGTCTTCGAGGGCGGCGTCACCGCGTATCCGCCGGGCGCCACCCACCAGGTCGCGCTCGCCGGCTGGGCCCGCGCGCACCTCGAGCAGCAGCTCGACGGCTCGCTCGCCGAGCTCCTGGTCCGTCAGCTCGCGGGCATCCGGCTCTCGATCCGCAGCGAGCTCGCGCCCGAGGCGGTCGACGAAGCCGATCGCCGCATGCTCGCCGCGATGGCGATGCCGCGCCGGCTCGATCAGATCTGGCCGCTCGCTCGCACGCCGCGGTTCCGGTTGCTCGCGTTCATCCACTTCCTGCGCAGCGTCGACGCCCTCGAGGTCGAGGGCATCGTCGCCGAGCAGAGCGCACCGCATCGCCAGCCGAACGCGGAGCGCACCGCCGCGCTCCGCCTGCTCGGCATCACCGACGCCGCCGATCGCGAGGACGTCAAGCGCGCCTACCGCCGCCTCGCGCGCGCGCTCCATCCCGATCTGCAGCCGGGCCTCGACCACGATCGCCGCCGGCTCCTCGAGCGCCGCTTCGCCGAGGTCACCGCCGCCTACGAAGCCCTGGTGTAGAGAGCGCAGCTCGCACGCGGGCCCGCTGCGCGCATTTCGAGGGCGTGACGCGCGCGCGACCGCGAGCCGTTGCGTACGCTGGGACGATGCGACGCCGGTCGGCCGTGCTCGTCGGTCATCGCCTCAAGGCGGCGCCGCGATCCAGCCGTCCGCGCCGTCCCAGCCGTCGGGCATCGCCCAGCCATCGCGCGCCCACAGGTACGCCGTGTACGCGCTGATCACGGCGTCGAAGCAGTGGTCGTTGCCGAGCACCTCCTCGCGCGCCATCCGGCTCTGTGGTGCGAACGTCAGATCACCGAGGCGCTCGAGGATCTGCGCGCGCGTGACCCACGGATCGGCGTCCCGCTTGTAGCCGCGCGCCGCGCGCGCATCACAGAGCGCCGCGATCGTGGCGGCCGGCGACACCTCGAGCAGGTTCGCGTGGAGCTCGTAGCCCGCGCTGCGGAGTCGACGCCGGAGCTGGCCGGCGCGCGCCGCGATCGTGCCGTTGCTGGCGCCGAGCGTGGCGAGCGGCAGCAGCCCGCGCTGGTAGGTCATCACGACGTCGGTCGCGCGATGCGCGTAGGGCGCGAGCCGCGCCTGCGCGGTCTCGACCGGTCGCGCGCCACCGCCGACCGCGATCGTCGAGGCGCGACGGACGAGTGCACGGCCTTCCGTGCGCAGCCAGATCACCGCGGGATCGGCGCATGCCTCCATGCCCGGACACACCGGCACCTCGCACCGGTTGCATGCTGCCTGGGTGAGCGGCGCATCGATCGCGATGACCATCGCGGGGTCCGCAACGCCCAGCCGCTGAACCAGCGTCTCGTCCGTCCAGGGCTGACGCGTCGCGCGCGTGGCGACCTCGATGACCTCCGCCCCGGACGGACCGCTCCGGAGCTCGGCGAGGGCGGTGGTCTTGCCGCGACCGCCGCCGAGATCGACGCCGATGAACCTGGTAAAGGAGCGCTTCACCCGTACTTCCTTCCCCTTGTAGCACGTTCGGTAGAGGTGAAATTACCTGACGACACTGGCGTTTGGCCCGGAGCTAAGCCTAATCTGCGCGCCGCTCGCCGCCCCGTGTAAGGCCTCGGCGATTCCGGCGTTCTGTCACCGGCCGGCTCTTCCGTTGCCTCCTTTTTGACCTGTTTTGCCATGGACCGGATCGCCACCTTCAAGAGCTTCATCAGCCGCTCGCCCGGCGATCCATTCCCGCGTTACGGGCTCGCGATGGAGCACAAGGGCCAGGGCCAGCTGGACGAGGCCGTGGCGGCGTTCGGCGAGCTGCTCGAGAAGTTTCCCGACTACGTCCCGACCTACCTGATGGCCGGCGGGACCTTGCTCGCGATGGGCCGGCGCGACGAGGCCGCGGACATCTACCGCCGCGGCATCGAGGTCGCCGGCAAGCGCGGCGACTCGCACGCACGGGGCGAGCTCGAGACCGCGCTCGCGGAGCTGGACGCCACCTGATTCCTGCGCCCGCGGGCGCTCGAACGAATGACCACCCCGAGAGAAGGACCTGATCGATGAAGCAGATGTATGCGGTTGCGTTTGTGATGGCCGCCGCCCTCGCGGCGTGCGGTGGCGGCAAGAAGGCCGACACCACCCCGACGAGCTCGACCGAGATGAAGACCGACGGCACCGGTGGCGCGACCTACGGTGGCGCGACTGCTCCGGCTGATCCCTGCGCCGGTGGCGCGATGGCTGACCCCTGCGCGGGCATGTAGGTTTCCCTTGAAGAAGCTCCTCATCGTATCGTTCGTCGCCGCGCTCGCCATCACGGGCTGCAGCAAGAAGAAGGCGGACACCACGCCGACCAACACCGGTGCGACCACCACCGAGACCGCGGATCCCGCCACGGGGGATCCGACGACCGACACCACGGCGGATCCGTGCGCGGGCGGCGCCACGGCCGACCCCTGCGCGGGCCAGTAACTCGCTGAGTTGCGAACTACCTAACCACTCCAGAACTTTCAGAAGAGGACGAGTCATGAAGAAGCTGCTCATCGTTGCGTTCGTTGTTGCGTCGACCGTTGCTGCTTGCGGCGGCAAGAAGAAGTCCGAGACCACCACCACGACGGCGCCCGCTGGCGACACGACCGGCACGGAAGCCGGTTCGGGCATGGGCTCGGATGCCCCCGCCGAGGACGGCGCGACGGGCACCGACGCCGCTGGCGGCGCTGCCGGCGGCATGTAAGCCACCGTCCGCACGCACTGAAACGCAGCGCGCTGGTTCGCCGGCGCGTTGTCGTTTTCGGCGTGGCTGCGGAAAACGCCGCGACTTGCTGCTAGATTGCCGCGCATCCGAGCCGGGATGGAGAAATGGTAGACTCGGGGGTCTCAAAAGCCCCTTCCTTTACTGGAGTGTCGGTTCGAGTCCGACTCCCGGCACGATAGAAGTTACGGCTCAACTGGCGACGCTTACTTCCGCACGAGTCGTCGATCCTCGCTCGCGATGCCACACTGATCTCCTTGGCGAGCTCGTCGACGTTCTGCTGCGTGCAGTGCCGGCTGTTGCAGGCGCCGACCACGCTGTGCGCCGAGTGCGGTGCTGCGATGACGGCACCGGTCGAGCTCGTGCGTGAGCTGCTGTACTACCGCGACATGAGCGTGCTCGGTCACCGCGACTGGGGGCTGCTCACGGCGTTCGTCGCCGGGACGTCGCTGGCGCTGCCGGTGCTCGCGCCGCTCGCGATCGCGAGCATCCTCGCGCTCGGCGCGCACAAGCTCCGCGACCGCCGCAAGCGACGGGCGATCGCCGGCGTCGCGATGCCGGCGCTGACCGCGTCACCGGGCGCCACGACGCTGTACGGCGTCGCTCGGCGGTTTCGCGGCACCGTGAGCTCGCTGCTCGACGCGGCGCCCGTGCTCCTCGAGCACGCGGCCGTCAAGGATCGCCGCGGCGCCGTGCTCGTGCGGCGGACCGAGGCGATGCCCTTCCTGCTCGACGTCGAGCATCATGGACCGGTGCTGATCACCGGGGTCACCCGCGTGCTGACGGCGAGCTCGCTCGCGCGCCGGATGCGCGTCCAGCGCGGCGACCCGCGGCTCGAGCAGATGGGCGTCCCGACCGATCTCGCGATCGCGGGGGACCTCGAGATCGCGTCGGTCGCCGCGGATGGTCCGGCGCTCGCGGTCACCGGTCTCCTCGAAGACGAGGTCGTGGCCGAGCTCGCGTTCCATCGTGACGGCGGCCGGATCCCGGTGATGCGCGGGCGGATCGGTGCGCCGGTGATCATCGAGGATCGCCGGCTGATCGCCGCGGCGCTCTGAGCGGGCGCGTCAGCAGGCGAGCCGGCGCGAGACCTCGTCCCGCACGGCCTGGGCGACGACGCTGCCAGGCGCGGAGCCGCCGAGGTCCGCGGTCAGCGGCTGGCCCTGCTCGATGATCGTGGCGACCGCGGTCTCGATCGCGTGGTGCGCGCGCGCGAGCCGCTCGTCGGCGTAGCGGCGGCCGAGCCACGCCATCATCTCGCCCGCGGCGAGCAGCATCGCCATCGGGTTCGCGCGGTCCCGGCCGGCGAGCGGCGGCGCCGAGCCGTGGATCGGCTCGAACATCGCGTGGGCATCGCCGACGTTGCAGCCGACCGCCATGCCCATGCCGCCCTGCAGCACCGACGCGAGGTCGGTGAGGATGTCGCCGAACATGTTCGTGGTGACGCAGACGTCGTAGCGCTCGGGCTGGGTGAGCACGAACATCGCGAACGAGTCGACGATCGCGACGTCCTGCGCGATCTCCGGGAAGTCCTTCGCGACCTCGCGGTAGACCTCGAGGAACAGCCGGCAGCCCTGCAGCACGTTGTGCTTGACGATGCAGGTGACGCGGGACTTGCCGTCACCGGGGGCGCCCTTGCCGCGCTGGCGCGACAGCTCGAACGCCGCGCGGATCACGCGCTCCGACGCGCGCCGCGTGATCACGCGGACGTCGGTGGCGCGCTCGGCGCTGCGCTCGCCGATCCCGGAGTACAGCCCCTCGGTGTTCTCGCGGACCATCACCATGTCCACCGTCTCGGGCGTCCACACCTCGCGGAACGTGCCCGAGAGCCCGTGCTTCGTCCCCGGCATGCAGCGCACCGGGCGGACGTTGGCGTAGAGGTCGAGCTTCAGCCGGTTGCCGATGACCGGCGACCAGCCCGCCATCTTCTCGCCGCCGCTGGCGTCCCGCATCGTGACCGGCTGACCGTCGGGGCCATTCCAGCCGACCGCGCCGAGCAGGATCGCGTCGGCCTTGCGACAGCGCTCCTCGGCATCCTCCGGCCAGTCGCGCGAGCCGTGCTCGAGGAAGAACTTCCCGCCGCACGGGATCTCGTCGATCGCGAAGCCGACGCCGGTGGTCTCGGCGACCAGCTCGACGAGCTTGCGGGCCTCGGCGCTCACCTCGACGCCGATGCCATCACCGGGGAGCAGCACGAGATCGTAGGTGGCCTTCGGCGACTTCGACATCGCAGGCACGTTACCTCAGGTCGTGGGCGTCAGCCGCTTCGGCGACCCCACCCGCGCCTCGATCGCGAACCTCCTCGATGGCTAGAGCTTGCAGTCGGTCGCCATCATCAGGCCGCCGCTCTTGCCGCCGATCTGGCACGTCACGGTGAGCGTCTCGTCGGACTTCACGCCCTTCGCGCGGATCGCGGCCTTGTCCGCGAAGTCGAGCTGGATGTTCACGCCGTTGCCACCGTCCATCATGATCATCGGGTCCTCGTCCATCATCGTGACCTGCTTGATCTTGCCCGTGAACGTCGCGCCCTCGCGGTACTTGTTCATGAACGCGACGGCGTCCTGGCCTTTGCGCTCCTGCGAGAAGTCGGCGACGAGCTCCTCGGCCGACATCTTGACGGGACCGCTCGGGCTGGCGGCCGCGCCGCCGCTCCCGCCCGCGTCGCCTTCCTGCTT
Organism: Myxococcota bacterium; assembly: GCA_030857245.1. Taxonomy (GTDB): domain Bacteria; phylum Myxococcota_A; class Polyangia; order Haliangiales; family Haliangiaceae; genus JABFXX01. Next base: position 1,663 of record JALZOI010000052.1, on the reverse strand, counting down.
CTTGCAGGCACCGAGAGCGAGGCCGAACCCGAGCGTCAGACCCACCAACGAGATCGCGAGTTTTTGCATGACCCGACGGTACACCGTCGGGGCGCTGGCATCAGTGGCGGGGGCCGCTCGGGATGGGGCGGCGCAGCAGGCGCTGCACCGAGATCAGGCCCTCGGCGGTCTTCGCCGAGAGATGATCCGTGCGCGGCGGCGACCAGCTGTGCGGCTTGTCGACGTAGGGGATGCCGATCTGCTGCAACCACTTCTGCGGCGAGTTGCCGCCGATCATCGCGAAGATGACGTCGTTCGGCAGGTCCTCGCGGCGACCGTCTTCCTTGAACGTCAGGGCCACGCTCGCCGGCGTGACCTCGGCGACCGCGGTCGCGTACTTGATCTGGAAGCGGCCCGCGGCGAGCGCGTCCTCGATCAGCTTGCGGTTCCTCGGCTTGATGCCCTCGAGCTTCGCGCCGCGCGTCGAGAACCAGACCTCGTTGCGCCGCTCCGGCGCGGACAGCGCGAGCACGACCTCGACGGCGGAGTCCGAGCCGCCGACCACGAGGATCCGCTTGCCGGTCCACTCGTCGGGATCGACGAGCGAGTTCTTCACCTTCTCGAGCTCCTCGCCCGGGCAGCCCAGCTTGCGCGGGTTCCCGAGCGTGCCGATCGCGACGACGACGCGGCCCGTCGTCAGCTGCGCCATCGGCTGCCCCTTGGGATCGCCGAGGTGGATGACGAACCGCTCGCCCTCCTTCTTGATGTCGATGACGTTGTGCTGGAACCGGATGTCGATCCGGTGCTGCTGCACGAGCTCCTGCCACGCGCCGAGCAGATCCTCGCGCCGGGTATCCCAGTGCGGCAGCGTCGCCTCGAGGACGACGTCGTGGGGCTCGGCCATGACCTCCTTGCCCTTGTGATAGTAGTTGCGGACCGTCCACGCGAAGTCGCGCTCCTTCTCGAGCACGACGTACGCCAGCCCGAGCTCGACGCACGTCAGCGCCGCGGACAGGCCGGCGGGGCCGCTGCCCACGATCACGACGTCGACGTCGCAGCCGAGCTGGCGGCCGCTACCCGGGCGATAGCCCTGCTGGACGATCCGCTGCACCGCGGCGCGGCCGAGGTTCGAGGCGTTCTTGACCTGCGGCGTCCCCGACGCCTGGCCGACGAGGAACATCCCCGCGACCGGGGTCTCGTGGAAGGCGTCGATCGACGGCATCGGGATCATCGGCGGCGGCTTGTCGGCGTCGTGCATGCGGAGCGCGTCGAAGGCGCACGCGTACTCGCACTTCTTGCACTGGATGCAGGAGTCGAAGTTGACGACCCGCGATTTGTGCTCGACGAGCTCGAGCACGCTGGCGGGGCACGCCTGCACGCACATGTTGCAGCCGACGCACTTGCTGTCGTTGATCGAGTGGACGAGGCGCTTCACGACCTCGGCGGGGTGGGCCTTCATCTCCTCCATGAAGGCGCTCTGCGTGCGGCGGCGGCGGATCCTGATCCACGTCGCGAACAGCAGGCCGGGCGCGCCGGCGACGAAGGCGAGGCCGGTCGCCCAGCCGAGCGCGGCGATCGGGCTCGGCGTCGACATCTCCTGCTGGAGGCCGGCGTGACCCGGCGCGAGGCGGGCCATCGCGGTCGGGTGCTCGCGGCCATGGCAGCGCTCGCAGCCGGCCTGCAG
>JALZOI010000051.1:15193-20025 GCA_030857245.1 Myxococcota bacterium | reverse complement strand
CTCGTAGGGGCGGCGCCCGCCGAGCGCCTCGGCCGCCGCGACGCACCATGCGAACTGATCGGCGCGGGCATCGATCGCCTCGCCGCGGAGCTGCTCCGGGGCCATGTACGCCGGCGTCCCGACGATCCCGCGCGTGCGCGTCAGGCGCGGCTCGGCGACGTCGCGAGAGTCGGTCGCGTCGGGCTGCGTCGCGGTCGCCGGCTCGACCTCGGTCTGCGCGAGCCCGAAGTCCATGACCCGGGCGTGCCCGGTCGCATCGACGACGACGTTGTCGGGCTTGAAGTCGCGGTGGATCACGCCGGCGGCGTGCGCGGCCGCGAGACCCTCGGCGCACTGCCGGAACACGTCGAGGATCGCGGGCGCCGTCCGCGGCGCGGCGGCGAGCCACGCGCGCAGCGACATCCCGGGCGCGTGCTCCATGGCGACGAACATCGCGCCGCGCCACTGCCCGACGTCGAACACGCGCACGACGTTGGGGTGGTCGATGCGCGCGAGCGCGCGCCCCTCCCGCAACATCCGCTGCTGCACGAGGGCATCCTCGGGGACGCCGGCCTGTGGCTGCACCAGCTTGATCGCGAGCTCGCGATCGAGCTCGCGATCCCGCGCGCGATAGACGACGCCCATCGCGCCGGCTCCGAGCTCGCCGACGATCTGGTAGCGATCGACGTCGTCGCCGATCGCCGGCAGGCTCGCGCGCCCCGGCGCGTGCGCGGCGCCGCTGCGGCCGAGCTCGGAGAGCGTGATCCGGCAGCTCGCGCAGGTATCGACGTGCGCCTCGAGCGCGTCGCGCGCCGTGACGGCGAGCCCGCCGCTCACGAACGCGCTGAACGTGGCGGGCTCGGGGCAAGTCATCGTCGCGCGTCGACTATCGCATCGCTTCACGGCACGTAGTCGGCGAACTCGCTATCGTCGGGGGACGACGTGCCGAAGCCCGGATCGAACGTCCCGGTGCGGCCCACCGCGGCGGGCGTCATGATCGCCGTCTCGAGCGTGCAGCGCAGGGCATCCTTGCCGTTGAAGGTGAAGCCGCCGCAGCGCATGAACGAATCGAGCTCCAGCTCCGTCCCTTCGATCCGCCACGTCCCCATCCGGCGCTTCTTGGCGGTGCCGTAGATCGCGAGCGAGTGCCCCGTCGAGGTCACCTGGCCGTCGCCCTCGGCGTAGAACAGCTCGAGCTTGTTGTTCGGCATCAGGAAGAACGTCACGAGGAACGCGTTGCGGCCATCGGGCTGGGTCGCGAACGCGGCGGCCCCGTCGATGCCGCGGTTGGTCATGGCGTGCGTGAACTGGCCGTAGAACTGGCTGGCTGGCTTGCCGTTGACGATCGCCTCCTGGGTGCTCGCGTCGATGTCGACGCCGTCATCGCCGTCGCCGGTGCTGCCACCACCGCCACAGCCGAGCGCGAGCACGAGGCCCGTCGAGAGTGCATTCATTCGAGTCAGTCGAGTCAGGCGAGTCATGGGAGTCTCCTTGTGGGAGCACCACGCGCGACCCGTCCCGCGGTTGCACGATTTCTCGCAGCTACTCGTAGATGTGCGGGATCACGAAGGTCGCCAGCGTCGGCGCGCTTCCAGGCCGGTGTCCACGCGGCGCCTCCGAGTGGCGCTGCCCGGTTCCTCGTCGATCATTCGAGCTCACCCAGCACCTGCTCGGACTGCTCGAGGATCACCGGCTGGGACCGCAGGTCGAACATCCGGGCGAGCTCTGCACCGCCGCGGTGGATTCGGCGACCCAAGGCGCAAGTTCGCCGTTGTTCTCGTTGGACATCTCGTTGGACATGTCTGCCGAGGTCACTGGTACCAGATCCACCGGATGTGGGCCTGCACATCGCCCGCGCACCGCAAGCATGCACCTTGCGGGCTACGCCTCGAGGGCGTCGGCGAGGCCGAGCAACAGAGCACGGCCATCTCCCTGGTACGAGCTCCCGTGCATGAGAGCCAGCGTCAGCGGCTCGGTGCTCGCGAGCTTCTCGAGGATCGCCCGCGTCCCGATCTCGATCGCGACGCCGCCCAGCTCGTGGCGCGCGGCCTCGGACGGGCCGAGCACCTCCTGCGTCGTCAGCGCCGGGAGCTCGGCCGCACCCGCGTGCGTGAACAGATCGCCGCACAGCAGCGTCCGTGTCGTCGTCTCGAAGAGGTAGCCACACTCCCAGTTGTGCGGGACGTGCGGCGCGTCGAGCCAGCGTAGCTGGTGGCTGCCGAGCACGAGCTCCTCGCCATCGGCGAGCGCGCGCGGCGCGCGGTCGGCGAGGTCGGCGACCGAGACGGTCGCCGCGATCGTGCTGCACACCGGCTGGGCGTCCGGCGCGGCCCGGAGCCAGTCGTTGAGGCTCCCGCACTCGTCGGCCTCGACATGCGAGAACGCGACGTGACGCAGCCGGCTGACGTCGCCGAGCACCGCGGCGACGGCCTCGCGGACGAGCGGGAACATCCGGCGCGGCCCGGTGTGGAACAGCAGCGGCTGCTGGTCGACGATCAGGAACTGGTTGAACGTGAAGCCGCCCGGGACGACGCTCGGCGGCACGGGGGTGTTGATCCGGAAGATCCCGGCAGCGATCTCGTGGACGTTCGTGCCGGTCGTGGGGTTGGTGATCATGGCGTCACTCCTGTTCCCCGATGTGTAGCGAGCCGGCCCGGCGTTACAAAGGCATCGATCGGAGCGCCATCGCCAGCGTGGTCGAGCGCCGGGAGACCCGCGTCGAGGTCGGGCAGGCCACTCGCCCGGGAGAACGCCCGGCTCCGGTCCCGGGCCACCATCGGCGGACCGGGCTCGCGCCGACACCCACCCAGCTGGAAACTCGGGCGGTCACGGGGCGTGACAACCGGTCACGGCTCGGCGGGTGCTCGCGCCTCGCCCTCCCGAACCAGTAAGCGCAGTTACCGGACGGCGTCTGCGGCCGACGCGCTGGCCCGCACCGTGCTCATCGGACGCGCCATGCTTGCTCCCCGCGTCGCGCTCACGCTCGCTCTCCTCTCCGGCTGCACCACCGACGTCGACCCCGACGAGACCGCCGTGGCGATCGCCGAGAGCCAGCCGCGGCCCGTCGTACCCGGGAAAGAGCTCGTGATCACCGATCCGAGCGTCATCCGGGCGCCGCTGGAGACCACGTTCGATCCGTCGCGCCCGAGCGGCACGGCACCGGCGGGGGCGTGGAGCTTTGGCCGCCTCGTGCACAACATGCTGCCGGCGCACGAGCGCGACTCCGCGGCCGCGGCCTCGCGGCTCGTGCTCGCGTGGCTCCGCACGTGGGAGACCGACCAGACCCCGAACCCCGAGGTCAGCCCGGCGTTCGCGCGCCCCGCGATCCGGACGCTGATCACGAACCCATGGAAGGCCGCGAGCGGCTGCGCCGATCCCGCGTCGCCGGCGACCGACGCGACCTGCGTCCTCGATCTGCGCCGCGCACCGTTCCGGCTCGCCGCGATCGTCAACCGCCCCGACCTCCGGATCGTCGCCGACGACGGCACCGCGATCGGCGGCGAGGGCCGCTTCGTCTTCCAGGTCGTCGGCCCGACGCTCGGGGTGGATGCGACCACCGGCGCCGTCACCGTGATGGATCCCGTCGTGCGGCCGCAGAAGTTCACGGTGATCTTCGAGTACTCGCTGCCGGTCGCCACCAACCTCGAGACGCTGAAGTGGGCGAACCGCTGGCACAGCCTTGGTGCCCTGCCGTTCGGTCCCGGCTTCAACGCGATGCTGCGCACGATCACCACGGACTTCTCGGGGCCCGACCGCGATCGCCGCCGCCCCAACGGCAACGCGCTCAACCAGCTCCGCACCAACGAGGTCGCGCTGATGGGCGCGCGGTTCCCCACCGCCGGCTTCGTGACCGCGAAGCAGTTCTGGGAGCTCCGCGAGTTCGCGCTGACCGCGACCGGCTTGCAGCCGCACACCGTCAACCTCGAGCCCGCGCGTGACTTCGACGTCGCGCGCCCCAATCAGCTCGAGGGCGAAGGCAGCCGCACCGACGAGCTGATCTCGTTCCTCGGCAGCAACGCCGCCGCGGTCGCCGCCGGCCGCTTCACGCTGCCCGCCGGCATGAGCGGCAACTCCGCGCTCGTCGGCAGCGCCCCGTACGGCGCGTGGGGCAAGCTGCTCAACCCGAGTCCTCCGACCCGCCCGGCGACCGGCTTCGTCCACGACCTCACCGGCGTCGACATCGCCGTCCGCGACAGCTTCGCGCTCTCGACGTGTGCCGGCTGCCATCGCCACGAGACGGATACCCGCCACTTCATGCACGTCACGCTGGTCGGTGCGATGGAGCCGGCGGACAAGGTCGACGACCGCGCCCGCGTCGGGGTCGGCCCGACGACCTCCGACGATGCGACCGTGCTGTCGAACCTGCTCGCCGCCGACATCGCTCCCGGTGGCGGTCGCCACGACGACTACGCACGGCTGCTCGTGACCACCGGCGCCGAGCTGCAGAACCGGCGCGGCCCGCGGCGCTCGCACTGAGCCGCGCACACGAAAAAGCGGCGGCATCCCGGAGGACGCCGCCGCTCTCGAAAGCTAGGACGTTACGCGGTCAGCGAATGCTGATCACCACATCGCCGTGTAGCCGATGTTGAACAGCACGGCGCTCGTCAGCGAGACAACCGTGACGGTGCCGGCACCGCCGCCGTCCATGTCGCTGTCGATCGTCGTGTACTGGTACGAGATCGCCGGGGTGAGGACACCCGAGCGACCGACCATGAAGTTCATGCCGGCGCGCGGGGCGAGCGCGAAGCCCGTGCCGATCCCGCTGACGTGCGAGGCGCCGACGCCGAGGCCGGCGAAGGCGAACATCGAGCGGTTGAGCGGGACGTGGTACGAGGGCTCGATCAGCGCCGACC
>JALZOI010000051.1:0-15093 GCA_030857245.1 Myxococcota bacterium | reverse complement strand
ACAGGGTCTGCGAGTTGTCGCCGGCCTTGATGTTCGAGATGTTGAGGATGGCCGACAGCTCGAGGTTGTCCGCGAGGAACCAGCCGATCGACGGCGCGAAGCTGATGTTGCGGTACTCCGAGGCGAACGCGAAGCCGGCCGAGCCACCGAGCTCGAGGACGCCTGCGCGACCGTAGCCAACGACGCCACCGATGCCGGCCTGGCTGACGATGCCACCCGGGGGCAGCGTCGCGCCGGGGGAGGCAACCGGCGGAGCGGTATCGTTGTCTGACTGGGCGTCCGGGAGGTTCTCGCCGGCCGTCGGGGGCGCGGTCGAGCCGGGCGTGCCCGTGCCGTCGTCGGGCTCCTGGGCGAAGGCGACCGTCGAAGCCGACATCAACAGGATCGAAGCGAATGTAGTCTTGGAGATACTCATGTGATTCCCTCTCCCGCCCGATGCGGAATTGCACCCGCGCCTCAGCGCGGGCATCGTCGTGCGCAGTTGCGAGGAGAAACCCACGCTTGCCTGCCGCGTTTGGGTACTAAGGCAACTCGCGTACCATCGCGGACCGCCGCTCGATCGGCTTCGAACGGGCTCCAATGCCGTGTCCCTGGCGCGCGACACCGTGCGCAGGCGCGCATGAGCGGTCGGCACCGGGGGTAACCTGCAGTTTGTCCCGTATTGCGCCATACGCTACGTGAGTTGCCGCTGGACGCGAACGTGCAGTGAGTCGGGCTCTACGCTTCGACCTGCGCAGCTTGCCGCGAAGGGCGTGGGTCGGCCGCCGGTGCTTCACAGCACCGGCGGTTTTTTTTGGCTGCGCGCTCGAGCGGCTGGGGCCGCGGCTTGTGACCGCGATCCCCAGCGATCACAATGGTCGCCACCCGCGGCTCACCGCGGGGCTCCACCCATGACCGCGCCGACCGGCAACCAGCTGCACGGCATCACGCTCGAGACCATCGTCCACGAGCTCGTCGAGCACTTCGGCTGGGACGGGCTCGCCGAGCGGATCCGGATCCGCTGCTTCACGCACGACCCGAGCGTCAGCTCGAGCCTCAAGTTCCTGCGGCGGACGCCGTGGGCGCGAGCCGAGGTCGAGCAACTCTACCTGTTCATGCGCGCGACGCGCTGAGGTCCCGATGCGCCACCACGTGTACTTCTCGCCCGGGATGTTCGGGTTCGGCCGGCTCGGCTCCTACAACTACTTCGCCCACGTCGAGCGCGAGCTGACGGCGCGGTTCGCGGCCGCCGGGCACGAGCTCGTCGGCCACGTCGTCGAGGACCTGCCGACCGCGTCGATCCGGCGGCGCTCGACCCGGCTCGCCGAGATCGTCACGCGCACCGCGACCGCCGACGGCGCGGTCCACCTCCTCGGCCACTCGACCGGCGGGCTCGATGCCCGGCTCGTCGCCTCGCCGGCCACGCGCTCCATCCCGAGCGACACCCTGGCGTGGCTGCCGCAGCTGCGCAGCGTCACGATGATGAACACGCCGCACTACGGCTCCCCGCTCGCGAGCTTCTTCGCGACCGCGCAGGGCCAGCACGTGCTCGCGGCGCTCTCCATGCTCACGTTCGCGGGGCTCACGATCGGCGCGCACCCGCTCCGGGCCGCCAGCGTCATCCTCGGGTTCCTGCGCCGGGGCGACCTCGCCGTGCCGTTCAAGCTGCTGATGCTCGATCGCACGATCGAGGCGCTCGTCGGCCTCATCGATGACGCCCGCAGCCCCGAGGTCCGGTCGTTCCTCGTCGCGATCGAGGACGACCAGGGCTCGATGCTCCAGCTCAGCCCCGAGGCGATGGACCTCGTGGTGGCCAGCTTCGAGGACCGCCCAGGGGTCCGCTACCAGGCGACCGCGTCGATGTCTCCGAGCCCCGCGCCGCGCCGCTTCCTGGCGACCGTCGGCCATCCGTGGCAGGCGCTGTCGCTGTCGATCTTCTTCGGCCTGCACCACATCACCGCCCGGATCAACGAGCGCTACCCGTGCGCCGCGATGGAGGGCACGACGCCCTCGGCCGGCGAGGTCAGCGAGGGCACCCTGCTGCGCGCCTTCGGCCGGGTCCCCGCGCTCGAGGACAACGACGGCGTCGTCCCGCTGCGCTCCCAGCTGTGGGGCACGCTCGTCTGGGCCGGGCTCGGCGATCACCTCGACGTGCTCGGGCACTACCGGGATGACCCGGCACCCGAGCTCGCGCCAGAGCTCCAGCACCGCGACTGGCTGAGCAGTGGCTCGGCCTTCTCGGATCGGAGCTTCGCGACGCTGATGGACGCCATCGCGAGCGGGATGCTCGCGACGTAGCTGGCCGGTTAGCGCCGGTTAGCGCCGCGCCACGTGCTCGTGCCACGTCCACGTCCTTGGGCTTGCCCGACCAGCATCGCCGGTCCCGGCCCGTAGGCGCGGGCCCGCGGCGACGTCTTCGCGCTCAGCGCGGGGGCGTGGTGCCCGCCGGGTGCTGCTTCGCGTCGGTGAGCGCGATCGGCAGGCCACCCTCGTCGACGATCTCGGCCGCGAAGAAGTCACACGCGTGCTTCTTCTCGGCGGCGAGACGCTGGAGCTTCGTCTTCTCGGAGAAGCTGGTGTCGACGTACTCGTCGCTCGCCCACTTCTGGCACTGCGCCTTGGCCTCGGCCGGCTTCTTCCACTTCACGACGTGGGTGTCGAAGTGCTCCTGCATCGCCGTCTTGGCCGCGGGATCATCGCGGTGGAACAGCTTCTCGCGGAACTTCGCGTCCTTCTCGCACGCCACCATGCGCTTGATGACCTCGAGACAGAGCGACTCGTTCTCGGGCGCGGCCTTGAACTCGCCGGTCAGGAACCAGTCGGGCTCGGCATCCTTGCTCGCACCGCTCCAGCGCTTCGCGAGGCGAACGCGCTTGGCGTCGGCGTCCCACCGCAGCAGCACGCCGTTGCGCGCGCGCCGGCTCTCGCCGGCCTCACCGTAGCGGAACAGCACGCGGTTGTTGCCAAGCACCTTGAGCTCGGCCCAGTGCTCGGCCTTGGGGTCGAGGGAGTACGTCTGATCGACGTCGTGCGTCTCGCTACCGACGTGGTAGGCGCGGAGCACGCCCTGCTGGCGGCCATCCGCCGACGTACCCGTATTCACGATGCCGAGCTGGACCGTGGTCCCGTCCTCGACCTTCCAGTTGACGAGGTTGGTCGCCATGGCCGAGCCGCCGTAGTAGCTCTCGCCGGCCGCGAGCGGGAAGTCGCCTTGCGCCGCGCCGCTGTCGGCCATGCCGGAGCCGGCCATGCCGCCGTCGGTGCCGTCGGTGCTGCCGACCACTGCCCCCGAGCCAGCGACGACGGGATCCGTCACCACCGCGTCCTTCTCCTTCTTCTTGCAGCCGACCACGAGCAGCGCCATCGCCACCGCCAGCCACGCCGAGCTTCGTCCGAGTGTTGTCATCGAGACCATCTGCTAGCTCCCATCTGTCAGTCGTCGCAGCCACGCCGGGGTGACCGCACAAAGATAGCGGCGGTGTCCGGGGACACCGCCGCTGGATCGTGTCGAGAAGTCGATCAGGTGAGAGCGCTGATCACCACATCGCCGTGTAGCCGATGTTGAACAGCACGGCGCTCGTCAGCGAGACGACCGTGACCGTCCCGGCACCACCGTCCATGCCGCTGTCGATCGTCGTGTACTGGTACGAGATGTTCGGCGAGAGGACACCCGAGCGACCGATCATGAAGTTCATGCCGGCGCGCGGGGCGAGCGCGAAGCCCGTGCCGATGCCGCTGACGTGCGAGGCGCCGACACCGAGGCCGGCGAAGGCGAACATCGAGCGGTTGAGCGGGATGTGGTACGAGGGCTCGATCAGCGCCGACCACAGGGTCTGCGAGTTGTCGCCGGCCTTGATGTTCGAGATGTTGAGGATGGCCGACAGCTCGAGGTTGTCCGCGAGGAACCAGCCGATCGACGGCGCGAAGCTGATGTTGCGGTACTCCGAGGCGAAGGCGAAGCCGGCCGAGCCACCGAGCTCGAGGACGCCCGCGCGGCCGTAGCCGACGACGCCACCGATGCCGGCCTGGCTGACGATGCCGCCGGGCGGCAGGGTCGCGCCGGGCGAGGCCACCGGCGGAGCGGTGTCGTTGTCCGACTGCGGGGTCGGGAGGTTCTCGCCGGCCGTCGGGGGCGCGGTCGAGCCGGGCGTGCCGGTGTCATCCGGCGCGCTGTCATCGGGCGTCTGAGCGAACGCGACCGTCGAAGCCGCCATCAACAGGATCGAAGCAAACGTAGTCTTCTGAATCATACTCATATCGGAGTCTCCTCTTCCGCTCGCGCGGGGTTCGTGGTGCGCAAGTTGCGAGGAGAAGCCCACGCCTGCTTGCCGCGGTTGTCCCCTAAGGCAACTCGCATACCACGCGAGATCCGGCAACAAATCAGGCGCAACGGCTCTGAAATGGCTCATGAGAGTGTCCCAACCGTGCGGTTTCGTCGCATGAGCGAATAACGCTGACGACAAGCCGCTACCCGGGCGCTCGGTCGCGCGTGGCGACACGAGTTACGCGTGGACACGAACGTGCAAGTGCGCTTCCTCTCTGAGATCCGCGCAGCTTGCCGCAGGGGCGCGGGTCGGCCGTCGGCGCTGTAACAGGCGTCGGCGGTTTTTTTTGGCGCGGGTCGCGCGGCGGGCGCGCGGCGGTCGCAGCTCCTGCGCCCGCGGCCGGCGCGGCGGTCGGCCGTCATCGTCCGACGTCGGTTTACGACAGCCATCGTCGTGGTCTATGCCTGGCGCGAATGCACATCGCAGGAACGCATGAGGTCTGACCGTCGCGCTCGAGTCCGGCGATGAGCCGGCGCAACAACCTCGATCGCTGCGTCACGTGCCGGATGCACGCGACGCTCTGCGTGTGCGCTCTGCTGCCGCGGCTCGAGACCCGCACCCGGCTCGCGCTGCTCGTCCACTATCGCGAGGCCCGCAAGCCGACGAACACCGGGCAGCTCGCTGCCCAGTGCCTCGTCCACAGCTCGGTCGAGCTCGTCGGGGATCGCGAGCGACCGCTGCAGGCACCCCGCCCGCGCGCGGACGAGCAGCCGCTGCTGCTGTACCCGGCCGACGACGCCGTGCCGATCACCGCGTACGCCGCCTCCGAGCGTCCCATCCTGCTGGTCGTCCCCGATGGTAGCTGGCGGCAGGCGAGCAAGATGCGCAAGCGCGTCCCCGGGATGCTCGACGTGCCGTGCGTGACGCTGCCGATCAGCACGCGCACCGAGTACCGGCTCCGCACCGAGCACCACGAGGGCGGGCTCGCGACGTTCGAGGCGATCGCCCGCGCGCTGGCGATCCTCGAGGGCGAGCGGGGGGCCGCCATCGAGGAGGCGATGATGGCGGTGTTCCGCGTGATGGTCGAGCGCACGCTGTGGCTGCGCGGCTCGCTGGCCGATGCGGAGGTCACCGCGGGCGTGCCCGAGGCCGCGATCGCCGCCAACCCGCGCAGCACTCGCGCCACCCGGGCGTAGTCGGGACCCGACCTACTTCTCCTCGTCGAAGCGCGCCGGGACCTTCTTGATCTCGATGCCGGCCGCGCGGGCGAGCTCGCTGGTGTCGCCGATCGGCTTGCTCGGCCGCTGCCTGACCTCGATCGCGGGCGGCGGCGCCATCACGTGCGCGAGCACCTTACGGTCGGCGCCGAACTCGAGCGTGGCGTGCTGGCTCGCCTCGCTGACGTAGCCCACGCCGAACTTCGGGTGGCGCACCCACTGGCCGACGTAGAACGTCGACTTCGGCGAGTAGTCGAGGATCTTGGCGTCCGCCGGCGGCTCCTTGATCTCCGGCGCTGCCTTCTTGGGCGCGGCCCGCTTCTTGGGCTTGCCGGCGCGCGCCTCGAAGCGCGTCAGCAGATCGTCGTACCACTCCGACGGGAACGAGTCGCCGTCGCCGCCGTCGTGATCGAGCGCCTCGAGCTCGCCGAACAGCGCCTGGACGTCCGCCCAGACCGGCGCGTTGCCCGAGACCTCGACCATCTTGAGGCCGGGCGGCGTCTCGGCCTTCCAGGTGTCGTGCAGCCGCCAGTAGATCTCGAGCAGCAGCTTGTCGTTGCCGACATCGGACGGCAGCTCCTCGTTGCCGTCCGCCGCGACGGTCTCGACCAGCAGCTCGACATCCGCGAGCGCGGCCTTGATCGCCTTGTCGATGCGCGTCGAGATCTTCGCGTCATCACCCTGCGCGTGCTGCTTCATCGAGGCCGTCAGGTCGCGCCCGGCGAACTGCTGCTCGTACTTGCTGTAGATCGCGGTCAGCGCAAGTCCAGAGAGGCGCGGGTCGAGCTCGGCGTCTTTGTCGAATGGCACACGGCATCCTAGTTGATCTGGATCGCGATGCCCCCTCGACAACTCACCAAACTGGGTCCCTCGGAAATGCCCTGCGAAGCGCGCCCGGACGTGCCGCCCGCAGGGGAAAACTCGCCGCGTCGGCGTGCTGGTGCAGGCTCCGCGCACGAGCGCCTCCGGACGCTCGGCCCCGCCGCCCGCTGACGCGCAGGGCTGCGCGCAGGGGACGTGGCGCCGTGGTGGGGCGAGCCCGCGCCCGCGGTCGCGCGGGATCGGACGCGCTACCATGGAGCGTAGCGATGCAGTCGATCACGATGTTCCACATCCCGGTGTGCCCGTTCAGCCAGCGGGTGGAGATCCTGCTCGAGCTCAAGGGCGTGCGCGATCGCGTGCGGTTCGAGACCGTGGACATCACGAAGCCGCGCGATCCGGCGCTCGTCGCGAAGGCGCGCACCTCCGCGCTGCCCGTGCTCGAGCTCGCCGATGGTCGGGTGCTCAAGGAGAGCCTCGTGCTCCTGCAGTACTTCGACGAGCGGTTCCCCGAGCGGCGGGTCGCCCAGCGTGATCCGTATCGCCGCGCCGTCGAGAGCCTGCTCACCGGCCTCGAGCGCGACTTCGTGGCCGCAGGCTACACGCTGATTTTGAACCAGGACCTCGCGCGCCGCGACGCGCTCCGCGACCGGCTGCTCGCACTCCATGCCGGCCTCGACGACTTCCTCGTCCAGCACAGCCCGCGCGGGACGTTCCTGTTCGAGGAGCTCGGCTGGGCCGAGGCCGTGTTCACGCCGATGTTCATGCGGTTCTGGTTCCTGGAGTACTACGAGGGCTTCGAGCTCCCGGACGAGGCGCGGTTTGCGCGCGTGCGGCGCTGGCGCGACGCCTGTCTCGCGCACCCCGCGACCCAGCAGGTCACGCACGAGGAGATCGTGAAGCTCTACTACGACTACGCGAAGGGGGCAGGCAACGGCGCCTTGCTGCCCGGTCGCCAGCGCTCGTCGTTCGCGTTCGAGCCGCACTGGTCGAAGCGCCCGTGGCCGCCCGCGGACAAGTATGCGTCGAGCGCGACCGACGTCGAGCTCGGCCTCCTGTGAACGGCCAGCACCGTGGCCATGCCCGCAGCAGCTCACGCGACGATCACGTCCCGAGCTGCGCGAGCGCGTGGCGGATGGCCTCGACGCCGGACGGGCGCACGCACGAGGCGCGCGACCTCCTGGCATCGCGCAGGAAGACGAGCGTCGGCCACAGCTTCACGTGATGCTTGCCGCGCGCGTCCACGATCCTGAGGTGGAGCACCTCCCCTCGGCTCGAGCGGCGCAAGCCCTCGGTCGTCGCGCCGGATCGTCGCCTACTTGGCGACGCAGATGTGCGATTCGGCCATCGCCGGCGTCTGCAGGCACGCGTCGATCTGCCCGTCGGGGCACTCCTGCGCGATCTCCTGACTGCACGGCGGACCGGCGGCGGCGTCGGCGGCGACGCACGCGTGCATCGTCGTCTTGCCGTCGGTGCAGCCGTCGACCATACCCTCCGCGCACTGCAGCATGATCTCCTGCGCGCACGGCGTGGCACCGGTCGCGGCGACCGTCGTGTCGCCGCTGGTCGTCGTGGTCGTCGTGTCTGCCTTCTTGCCGCCTCCACAGGCCGCCGAAGCCGCGAGGGCGCTCACCATCATGATAGTCAGGGTCTTCATCGGAATCCTCCGCCTCGAGAACGCGCGATGGCTGCTGCGCTTACACGCACATCTTCACCGACGCGCGGTGCGCCCGTCCGAGAGCCGTTGATCGCGGCGCGCACGGGCGTGCAACGTGGCTGCGTAGTAAGACGTACCCGTGAACGGTGATCGTCAGACACCCGGGCGCAGCGCGCTGCGTCGCTGGTGGGACGCCCGCGTGTACCCGCTCGTCGTCGACCGCGTGTGCGGGACCCATGCGATCATGGACGAGCGGCAGCGCTGGGTGCCGCGGGCGCGGGGACGGGTGCTCGAGATCGGCCTGGGCTCCGGGCTGAACCTCCCGCTGCTCACCGCGCCGGCGGTCACCGAGATCGTCGGGATCGACCCCTCGCCGCCGCTGCTCGCCCGCGCCGCGGTCCGGGCACAGCGAGCCAACCAGCCGGTCGCGTTGCTCGCGGGCGTCGCCGAGCAGCTGCCCTTCGAGGCCGCACGGTTCGACACGGTGGTCTTCACGTACACGCTGTGCAGCGTCGATCAGCCCGCCGTGGCGCTGGCCGAGGCGCGCCGGGTCCTGCGCCCGGGCGGTCAGCTGATCTTCGTCGAGCATGGCGCCTCACCGCACGCTGGCCTGCGGCGCTGGCAGCGGCGGATCACGCCGGTGTGGAAACGGCTCGCGGGCAACTGTCACCTCGACCGCGACGTGCCAGGCTTGCTGGCCGCCGCCGGCTTCACGATCACCGCGATGGATGATCGACGGGACGAGCGAACGTCGCCGATGTCGTTCGCGTACTCCGGGGTCGCCACGCTCGATCCCGGTCCAACCACCTGACCACCACCTGACCCGCTCGCACCAGATGCACCGCCACGACGCCGAGATCGCGACCTACCTGTTCGAGAACGCGCGCGACATCTTGCTCGTCATCGACGCCGAAGACGGTCGGATCATCGACGCCAACGAGGCCGCCGACCTCGCCTACGGCTACCCGCGCCCGGAGCTGCTGGCGCGGACGATCTTCGAGCTCCGTGCCAGTGATCGCGCGCCGGTCGATGCGCAGATGCGCGCCGCCGACTCGCGCGGCCTGCTGTTCGAGGCGCTGCACCAGCGGCGCGACGGCTCCACGTTCCACGTGGAGGTCAACTCGCGCGGTCAGACCATCGCGGGCCGTCGGATGCTGCTCAGCGTCGTGCGCGATATCACCGAGCGCAAGCGACTCGAGCTGGAGCGCGAGGCCTTGATCGAGACGACGCGGCGGGCGCTCGCGCTGCGCGACGAGTTCCTCGTGGTCGCGTCGCACGAGCTGCGCTCGCCGGTCACCAACGTCAGCCTGCAGCTCCAGAAGCTGCAGCGCTCGCTCGTGGTCGAGGTGGCGCCTCGCGTGGCCGCGGCCGCGGCGAGCGCGCTCGCCGAGGTGGCCCGGCTGTCGACGTTGATCGACACGCTGCTCGATGCCCAGCTGGTCGGCGGGACGGTCGACCTGAGCCGCGAGCCGGTCCAGCTCGCGGAGCTCGTACGCGACGTCGCCAGCCGCGTGCGCGCGCGCGCCCAAGCCGCGGGCTCGGAGCTCACCCTCGACGTCGCGCAGGTCCAGGGCGCGTGGGATCGGCTACGGCTCGAGCAGGCGTTCACGAACCTCCTGATCAACGCCGTGAAGTACGGGCGCGGCCGGCCGATCCACGTGACCGGAACGGTGGAGGAGGCGGCGGTCCACATCGAGGTTCGGGATCAGGGCATCGGCATCGCCCCCGCGGATGCGGCGCGGATCTTTGGCAAGTTCGAGCGTGCGGTGCCGCCGGCGTACGGCGGCCTGGGGCTCGGGCTCTACATCACCCGTCAGCTGATCCACGCGCACGGAGGCGAGATCACGCTCGCGAGCCAGCCGGGCGAGGGCTCGGCGTTCCGGGTCACGCTGCCGATCGGGTGATCCCGTAGCCGACGGGTGTCGGTGCGGTCTTCGGGGTTTCGATCACGACCCGTGAATCGACGTGCGCGTGGCAGGTTTCTCGGCCGTGCGCGCCGGGCGGATCGCCCGCGGATGCTATACGCAGCGCGCGCATGAGTATGTACGCCAAGCTCGCCGTTCACCGCTGGATGCTTCGAGACGTCGTCCGCAACGAGGCCTACCGCAACGCGATCCTCCAGGTCGTGAAGCCCGGCGACGTCGTCCTCGACATGGGAGCGGGCACCGGCATCCTGAGCATCTTCGCCGCCCAGGCGGGCGCGAAGCAGGTCTACGCCGTCGAGCGCACCGAGATGGCGCCGGTCGCGCGGCGGATCATCGAGAGCAATGGCCTCGAGGATCGCATCGACGTCGTGCAGTCGGATCTCGAGGACGTCTCGCTGCCTGAGAAGGTCAACGTCATCGTCTCGGAGTGGATGGGCGGGCTTGGCGTCGACGAGAACATGCTCGCGCCGCTCGTCATGGCGCGCGACCGCTGGCTGCTGCCAGGCGGCACGATCATCCCCGGGCGCGTGACCGCGGTGATGGCGCCGTCATCGATCAACGACTTCGACGAGGCGCTCGCCCACTGGCGCTCGAAGCCGCACGGCGTCGACATGAGCGTGATCGCCACGATCACCGCCAGCGAGACGTTCCAGACCCAGGCTCACATGACGGTCGACGACATGATCGCGGAGCCGCAGATCATGTGGAGTCACGATCCGTACACCTGCTCGCTCGCCGAGGCGGACCGCTCGTTCATCACGAAGCTGTCCTTCACGGCGACCCGCGACGGCAAGGTGTCGGCGCTGGCGACCTGGTTCAAGGCCGAGATGTGCGAGGGCCTCGTGCTCACGAACGCGATCGGCGCGGCTGACACCCACTGGGGCCGCATGCTGTTCCCGCTCGATCGAGCCGTCACGGTCACCGCGGGCACGCGCATCGAAGCCGAGCTGCACTGTGACCCGTCGCTGCCGGGCAGTTGCGAGTTCTACTGGGCGGTCCGGATCGGCGACGGCGCGCTCGAGGAGCACGACACCCGGCCGAAGCGTGGACCGGCCCTGCACAGCGTCCGCGAGCAGCGCTGATCCACACTGCTCGACCGCGGTGGGCCAGCGCGGTCGAGCGTCGGTGAGGAACAGATCGCGGTTGACCGCGTGGTTGAGCGCCGCTGCGAGTCCCGCTCCGGAACGGAATGGGTACACTGCCCGAAACCGATGGCTTTCGAGCAAGAACGCAAGGCGGCACTCCGGATCCTCGACGGGATCACGGAAGGGACCATGAGCAGCGCGGATTCGTTCGCGCTCGTCGACGACGCCGACCCGGCGCTGATCTACCTGCTCTTCACCTGGATCCGGGCGCACTACAAGCCCGACGATCCAGCCGGCGATGCCGTGCTCGGCCGGCTCGTCGAGGTCAGCAGCAAGAGCTCGATCGCGAAGAAGATGAAGGAAGGCGCCGAGGATCCGGTCGTCGAGTGGTTCGAGGACGCGTACTCGTATCGCAAGGTCGACAAGGACGAGTTCGTCGAGCTGATCATCGAGAAGCTCGAAGGCTAGAAGCTCCCGCCGAGCCCGAACAAGAAGACCGGGCGGCCGCCCTCGAGCGGCACCGCCCAGTCGAAGCGCAGCGGGCCGATCGGCGAGCGCCAGATCAGGCCGACGCCGACCGACGCGCCCGAGCGGCCACCCGTCGGCGCATGGATCCCGCCGACATCGACGAACGCGGCCGCCGAGATCCCGAGCCGCGGGATCAGCGGGACCTCGAGCTCGGCGCGCGCCGTGTACTTGTAGTTGCCGCCGAGCGACATCCCGGTGAGCGGATGGCTCGGGCCGAGCGCCCCGGGGGCGTAGCCGCGGAGGTCACTCGCGCCGTCGAAGTGGAGGCGCTCCGACATCGGGGCACCGCCGCTGACCGAGCTCACGGTCGCGCCGAGGTGGAGCGTCAGCGGCCCGAGCGGCCGGTGATGCGAGAGCCAGGCGTCGGTCCGGACCAGCTGGATCTCGGACCCGAGGACCCGGTCGGCGACCTCGATCGAACCGCCGGCGCTGGTGCCGCGGCGGGGCAGCCACGTGCCGTCGAGCGTGCTGTACGACAGGCCGGCGCGCAGCGCACCGAGCCGCGCGGGCCCGGGCGGTGGACCAGACGGGACGCCGCGCGCGAGCAGGACGACGTCGGGCTCGACCTCGATGCGCTCGAGGCGGTAGCCGACGAACGCGTGCAGGTGCGGCGCGATCGGGCGCGACAGCGTGAGCGCCCCACCGCTGGCATCGCGCGTGAAGCCGACGAAGCGCTTGCTGTCACGGTAGAGATCCGTGCGCAGGCGGAGCTGGCTGCCGAGCACGGCCGGATCCTCGAAGCGGATCAGGAACAGCTCGCGGCGCTCGGAGAGCCGCGCCGTGAGCGAGAGGTGCTTGCCCGTGCCGAACAGATCATCCTGCGCGACCGAGCCGGTCGCGATGAAGTGCTCGTCGGGACTGAAGCCGACACCCAGCGTGAACGTGCCCGTCGGCACGCGAGCTGGCACGTCGGGCGGCGACGGTCGCGGCTCGACCGGCGGCGGCGGCGGCGTCGGCGCGGGTTCGGGCTGGGGCTCGGGCTCCTCGGCGCGCACCTCTCCCGCGGGTTGCGGCGGTGCATCGGGGTCCGCTTGCGCGAACACCGGCGAGGCAGCGAGCAACACCACGAGCGAGGCAGCCATCACGGTCTGCTTCGCGGTCATGTGTTCTCCTACGACCGGCGACCGATCGCGGAGGTTGCTCGGGTCGCGCGCGCGGCTGACGTTCGGCGCGCGGTGCTCCCGTTACGCGCCGCTGAACTGGACGTTCTCGAAGCCGAGCGTCGGGGCGATCGTCGACGAGTACTTCCACGGGTCAGCGAGAGCTTGCGAGCGGCGATGCCCTCACCGTCGAACGGCCGCGAGCCGAGGCCGCGCGGGATCGCGGATCGTCGACGATGGTCAGCTGCTTCGAGACCATCGGCTTGCCGAGCGTGCCGCGCCAGAACGAGTGCTCTTGCTGGACGGCGCCGGCGGTCGCCGGCCCGAGCAGCCGGCTCACGATGCTGCCGGCGGCGCGGGCATCGACGATCATCGTCGTCCGCCGCGTCGGGCCCTGCTTCATGTCGAGGCGCGCACGTGCGAGCCGGAGCGCCTCGTCGGCGATGCCGGCCGGAGCGGGCAGCCCATCGACGCGCCCTGTCTCAGCCGAGCGCCGCTGGCACGGCTACGTCCGGATGTTGCCGTTGCGGACCATCGACACGTACTCGGCGCGGCGCGCCGGATCGGTCAGCACGGTGAACGCGATCACCGCCTGCGCATAGACGCTGCGCGCCTCGTACGACGCATCGGTGATGCCGAGCTCGGCGAGCTTCTCGGGACGGAGGTAGCGAGCGAGCTCGAGGTACGCGGCGCGGACGTGACCGGCCGTCGCGCCGAACGGCAGCCCGAGGAACGTGAAGTGATCGGCGCCTTGCTCGAGCAACGCGACCCGCGACGCGATGAGCTGCTGGACCTCGACGAGCGAGAGCGCTGGCGGCCGCATCATCGTGGGCTGCGCCTCGAGGAACGGGTCCGTGAGCGAGCGCTGGGCCGGCTCGCGCGACGTGCTCGACGCTCGCTGCATCAAGACGGCCGGCGGCTCGGGATCGGGATCGAACGAGACGTCGATCTCGATGCTCGCCGACGGAGCGTCGACGTACGCGGCCGGCACGCACGACAGCATGGCCTCGCGCGGCGTCGGCGTGCGGGTCACGGTCGGCTCGCGCGGCGTCGGCGTGCGGGTCACGGTCGGTTCGCGCGGCGTCGGCGAGCGGGTCAGCGCGGGCGCGGTCGCCGGGGTCAGGCCGCGTGGTGGCTGGGTCCCGGTGGCGCGGATCGGCACCGGCACCGTGACCGCGGCGGGACGCGGCGCCATCGAGCGGACCGAGCCGGTCGCGAGCGGCGCGACCGGCGCGATCGCATCGCTCGAGGCCAGCGCGCCGATCACGGCGGCCACCATCCGCGGGTCGAGCTCGCGATGCAGGGCCTCGATCTCTGCGATGCTCGTGCCCTGGACGAGCGCGTCCAGGATCGGCTGCTCCTCGGGACCGAACTCGAAGCGCGGGAGAACGGCGGCGGCCTCGGGGCGCAGCACGAAGCGCGAGCCGAGCGTCCGTAGATCCGCGGTGAGCCGCTGCTGCGAGAGGTTGAGCCGCATGCCGGTGTAGATGGCGGCGCGGACGTCGACCTCGACGCCGGCCAGGACCGGGATCGTGACGCGATCATCGACGGTGTACTTGCCGCGGTCGACGGCGAACGTGCGGGCCACGCGCTGGATGATGACGCGGCGCTTGAGCTGGTACATCTGTCCCGGCGTCAGGCCCGCGGTGTCACCGAACCGGTCGAGGTCCTCGTGACGACCGAGGATCCGCGTGGCGGTGGCGACCGCCGCCGGAGACACCAGCTGGCTGCTCAGTGCGATCCGCGGCACCGTGTCGACCGGCAGGGGCGAGGCGGCGCCGATCAGGGTGCCGTGCGCGAACGCCAGCTGGTACGTCTTGCCGTCCTCGGCGCGCAGCGTGAGCTGGCCGCTGCGCCCGACGAGGCCGATCGCCGCGAGGGTGGCGCTCCACGGCCGATCCGCCAGCGTTCCGCGCTGGAGCACCATCGGCCGCTGCAGCGCAGCTCTCTCGACGTTGCGCATCTCGACTACTAGAGCGTCCGGCCGCGGCACGCGCAACACGATCCTGCTGACTCCGTATGCCGCGTGCGGTCGGGTAGGGAGCCTCACCGTTTTCGTCGAGCTCGTCGACGATCCACCGTCATCCACCCCACGTTGGCCGTACGCGCCGCTCCCACATTCCCGCCGGGCCGGCCGCGAGGTGCGAACGTGCTGTCTATTGTGACAGCGGTTATCGTCGGCGGTTATCGTCGGCGGTTATCGTCGGCGACTGTCGCGGCGGTTATCGTCGGCGACTGTCGCGGCGCACGTCGCCGCCAGGAGCGGCTTGTCGCCGCTCGTCGCCGGGGGTGGCGGCGGTTATCGTCGGCGGTTATCGTCGGCGACTGTCGCGGCGCACGTCGCCGCCAGGAGCGGCTTGTCGCCGCTCGTCGCCGGGGGGGCGGCGACTATCGCGGCGGTTATCGTCGGCGACTGTCGCGGCGCACGTCGCCGCCAGGAGCGGCTTGTCGCCGGGGCCGTGGGCGACTCTCGCGGCGGTTATCGTCGGCGACTGTCGCGGCGCACGTCGCCGCCAGG
>JALZOI010000454.1 GCA_030857245.1 Myxococcota bacterium | reverse complement strand
GGCACCGCCAGCTCGACGATCACGCTCGGCGCGAAGCCGCCGGTGGCCACCGCGAGCACGATCGCGACCCACACGCCGCGGCCATCGAACAGGTCCGGATGCCGCGCGAGCCGCGCGGAGAGCTGGCGCTCCGCCACGACCGCGAGCACGAGGATCACGAGCGCGACGACGCAGCCCGCGACTGCGAGGAGCAGCCCCACCGGTCCCGCGTCGTTGAACCGGTAGCGCTCGTGCACCCACGCCGCGATCCGGAACAGTGCGATCCCGAACCCGAGCAGCCCGAGCACCGCACAGGTCACGCGGACGATCGCGCGCCCGCGACGCTCACCGCCGGCGGCCAGATCGCCGAGCCCGCGCGCGACCACGGGGATCCGCTCGATGCCGCGGCTCACCAGGTGCAGGACGACCGCCAGCGCGGTGGCCCCGACGGTCGCGAGCGCCGCCACGACCGCCCACGTCTGCGGCGCGCTGCCGTCGCTCGCGGAGCTGACGCGGAGGCCCTCGACGGCGCCGATCACACCGCCCGCGAGGATCGACTCGACGGCGAGGTCGCGGGCACGCCGGGCGAAGGCCACGCGGCTTCATACCGTGAACCCGGCCGTGAGCCGGGGAGATTGGCCGCCAAGGCCGCCAAGGGACGCCAAGGATTCGTAGAGAAGATCGGAGCCCGTCCTTCACCCCTTCCTTGGCGGGCTTGGCGCTCTTGGCCAATCTCTCCCGCTCTCTGAGCCGACGTGACGTGCGTCAGGATTGCGGGTGCCACGCTCGCGCGGCTACTACCGGCCGCGCGCGCGCTCGGACTGGTGCGAGACCGCAGCCCACTCGATGCGCTGCGGTGTCGCGAGGCCCAGCGTCACGATTGCCGTCGCGAGCTGGACCTTCATGGATCGCTGGTACGCCTGGGCAGCGCGCAGCCGCTCGCGCGTGAGGATGCCGGAGGACACCAGGTAGTCGCCGAAACCGGGGAGCTCGGGCATCGAGCTGCGCGAGACCGGGCGCGGGTAGACCCGGGGCGCGGGCTTCGCGGACGGGACCTTTGACGGTTCGAGCTGCGTCGACGCCGCGGAGACCAGGGCGCGCGGCGCCGGCGCCTGCCACGCGGGGCCCGCGCCCGCCGAGCCGCGGGCAAACGGTCGGGTCGGGCGCTCGTTGAGGTCGTCCGACTGCGTCCCCTTGGCGAACCGTGGCTCGCTCACCGGGTGCCGCGCTGGGGCGACCGCGGCTGGTCGGATCGAGGACCCGACGACGAGGAGCCAGTCAGCGGCTTCGAGGTCGTCGGGGTCGAGGCGCAACGCCTCGCGAAAGAAGACGGCGGCGGCCGCGTTTTCGTTGCGGCGCGTCGCGAGCTCACCGAGCAGCCGGAACGCGGCGATGCAGCTTGGATCGAGGCGGATGATGTCGCGGAGATCGGCCTGCGCGTCGAGATCGCGGCGCAGGGCCGTGTGCGCCCGGGCCCGGATCAGCAGGAGCGGCACGCACTCGGGCGTGTCATCCAGGGCGTCCGAGACCAGGGCGACGACGCCCGGGTACTGACGAGCTTCGAGGAGCTCGCACGCCATCGTGATGACTCCGCGATGCACCCAGGAGCGTGCAGCAAGCTGCGGGCCAGCGCCTGGTGCGCCCGCAACGTGGTGAAAGGCGCGGGTTCTCGGGTAGTTCCGCAGTGCTTGATCGGGGGCTCGCCTCACTTGATCGAGGGGACCGGACCCCTCCTGCAACCTGGCAAGGTCGCCCCCGAGCCGGCATACTCGGACCGTGCGCTGGCCCTGGGCTCTGTCGATCTTGCTTGCCTCGGCCGTCGCCAACGCCCGGCGAGCCCCGCCGCCGCCCGAGGCGCCGCGCAACGTCGACTTCTGGCGCGACGTCATCGACCCCCATGCCGACGAGGTCCAGGCGCTCCTCGGCAAGGCGCGCGACGCGATGAGCCGGCCCGACTACCAGATCAACGGTGACACCGACTGGGCGGTCGACGCGCGGACGCGGTTCTATCGCGACGCGTACAACCTGCTCGCCCACGCGCGCCAGCTCTCGCCACATAACGCCGAGGTGCTCGCGCTGCTCGGCCGCGCCGCCGACGAGCTCGGCGATACCGCGCGCGCGCTCGAGGCCCTCGAGGCGTGCGCACGGCTCACCGGTCCCGAACGGATCCCCACCGACGTCACGAGCCGGCTCGGCCTGATCCACCTGCGGCTCGGCGATCCCGACACCGCGCTGCACTGGCTGCGTCAGGCGCAGGGCCCGCTGTCGGCGGCGACGGTCAGCGCCCTCGTGCACCTCGCGAGCACGCTCGCGGCGCGCGGTGAGGTCGCCGCGGCGATCGACGTGCTGACGAAGTGGCTGCCGTCCACGGCGCTCGGTCACTACACCAACGACGTCACGATGGCGGCCTTCGCGCTCGCCGTCCTCCTCGATCGCGACGAGCAGCGCAGCGCGGCGTTCGCCGTCATCGACGGCATGCAGTCCGCGCTGCAGCAGCAGTACGGCAGCTACGTGCAGAACGAGCTCGCGCGGATCCGGTTCGCGAGCGCCGAGGATCTTCACTACTACCGCGGGCTGCTCTACGAGTCGCTCGGCCACTACGTCGAGGCGCGCGCCGAGTGGGCGCACTACGCCGCGATCAGCGGCACGCCGTGGCGGCGTCGCGCGCTCGATCACATCGCAGCGATCGATGCTCAGCGGCGCGCGAGCCCCGTCCCGGCGCGCGTGGTGCCGGGCACGCTGCCGCCGTTCCATCGCCCCCCGGCTGCCCCGCCGTCGCCGAGGGCCCGGCCATGATGGGCACGCTGCGCGGTCGGCTCGCCCTCGTGCTGGCGCTCGCGGTCACCGCCGGGGGCTCCGCCGGTGGCGTCCGCGACGCCCACGCGAACATCTGGCAGGACACCCTCGAGCTGGCATCCCCCGATGCCACGAAGGCCACCTACGACAAGGCGCTTCGCGAGGGCGACGAGCACGTGCTGATGGCGAACATGGAGAATGCGTCGCTGTCCGTCCGCAAGCAGCAGGTCCAGCTCGCGATCCAGTCGTATCGCAACGCGGCCGTCGCGCTCCCGCAGGAAGCCACGCCGTACTTCCGGATCGCCGCGACGCTGCACTCGTTCTACCTCGAGGCGTGTGCCGAGCCGCGGCTCGGCACGTCGGGATCGCCGCTGCGCGACTGCCGCGATCGCAAGCTCTTCAATGCGGTGGTCGGCAAGCAGGTCGTGGACGCGCTGTACGCGGCCGAGGCGCGGGCTCCGCTCGATCCGCGCTGGGCCGCCGACAGCGGCGAGAGCCTGATCTTCACGCGCGCGCTGCTCCTGACCCGGCTCGCGACGCGCGCGACGTGGGAGGCCGCGGTCCGCGACTACAAGCTCTACCTGAGCCGCGCGGACGGCAGCGATCGCGGCACCGAGAATGCGTGGAGCAACCTCGCCGAGACGTACATGATGCTCGGCCGGCTCGACGACGCGCTCGACGCGTACCGCGAGATCCGCGACTATCCCGATGTGTCGACGACGTATGGCGCGGCGGTCGCGCTCGATCGCAGCGAGCGCGGCGACCTCGCGCAGGCGCTGATCGTGCGGCAGGGCAAGCAGGGCTACGAGCTGTTCCGCCAGCTCGTCAACCTCGACCTCACGTTCTTCGTCCCGGCTGGCGAGGAGTACTACTACTTCGCGCTCGTCGAGCAGGCGTGGGGCAACCACGACGCCGCGCTGTCGGCGTGGCGCCAGTACATCGCGAGCGGCGCGCATCCGCAGTTCCACGCTCGCGCGAAGCACCACATCGACATGCTGATCACGAAGCGGCGCGCGCGGCCGACGCCGCCGTTCGATCCGTTCATGGAACTGCGATGACCCAGCGGGGTGGCCGGGCCGCCGGGCTCGTCGTTCTCGTCGGCGTGATCGCTGCTTCGGGTCCGGCGGACGCCCAGTCCAGGCGCTACCCGCCCGAGCCCGTCGACAAGGACGAGGAGCTGGCGCGGCAGTCGGAGCTCTGGGACCACGCCACGAACCCGCGGCAGGCGCCGTACCTCGCGCTCGTCAAGGATGCGCAGAAGCTGCTCGCGGAGCGCCGCTCGGACGCGACGGTCGAGGCAATCAAGAAGCTCGACGAGGCGGTCAAGCTGATGCCCGGCGACGCCGAGGCGTACCGCACGCGCGGCGACGCCCACGTGCTGCTGCTCGACTGGAGCAAGTGCAGCGCGGACTACGAGGCGGCGTGGACGCGGCTCCGCAAGGACCTCGACGTCAAGCACACCTCCGAGCTGCGGCGGAAGCTCGGGCTCTGCCTCGCGCGCAGCGGCAAGCTCGCGGACGCCGAGCGGGTGCTCGCCGAGGCGGTGGCCACCGGGATCAACAGCGTCGAGATCTGGATGCGGCTCGGCGAGGTCCGGATCGCGATGGGCAAGCTCGAGCAGGCGATCGCCGCCCTCGAGTCCTCGATCGAGCAGACCGACATCCCGCAGCAGGCACTCGTGCGGTGGCTGCTCGCCGGCGCCTTCGATCGAGCGCGCCGGCCGTCGGAGGCCGTCGACGCCGCCCGCCGCGCCCTCGCGTCGGACCGCAACCTGACGACGCTCAAGAACCCGACGTTGCCGCTGCTCGGCCCGGCGGAGGCCGACTACCTGCTCGGGCTCGCGTACGAGGCGCACGATCCGCCGCGACCGGAGCTCGCGCTGATCTACTTCCGCCGGTTCCTCCAGATCGCGACCGACAGCCCGTGGCGGCGGCGCGCCGAGGACCACGTCAAGGAGCTCAAGACGGCGCAGCTACCCGATGCCGTCGAGCGCGCCAGCGGCAACGCCGCGCTCGACGAGAAGCTCGCGCGGACGCCGGTGCGGCGAGCGATGCCGGCGATGCGCGCGTGCCTCGCACGGTTCCCGCACGCGGTGATGCGGGTGTCGATCACGCGGGTCGGCCCGCGCACGCCGGAGGCCTCGCGCGATCGGCCGCGCTACCAGGCGCCGCCCGCGGGCGTGGCCGTCGAGCTGGAGGAGAGCCTCGAGGCGGTGTCGCGCGCGGATCTCGACGTCGTGAACCGGTGCCTCGAGCCGATCGCGGGCCGGATCGCGCTCCCCGCGATCAAGGAGAAGGACACGTACTACAAGGTCCAGTTCCGGGTGGTCGGCCCGTAGCGTCGCGGCCCGTCGCGTCCGTCGCGCAACGGTCTGCGCCGGCAGATGACCGGCGGCGGACGCCCGCGTAGGATGCGCGCATGACCCGAGCCCTGGCCGTACTCACCCTCGCCCTCGCACCGCTGGCGCTCGCCGGCACCGGCTGCAAGACGAAGATCGACGGAGAGAAGGCGAACGAGCTGGTGAAGAAGATGATGGCCGAGAAGGGCATCACCGTGACGCCGAGCTGTCCCGGCGGCTTCGACGCCAAGAAGGGCGGCAAGTTCGTGTGCGCCGCCACCGACGAGCAGGGGCAGAAGCACACGATCAACGTGGAGATCATCGACGACAAGGGCACGGTCAGCGCGGTGCTCGTCGGCACGATCATCGATACCGAGAAGCTGCTCCCCGACGTCAAGAAGGCGGTCGGCAGCGACGCGCTCGTCATGAACTGCCCGGCCAAGGTCGTCGTCGTCACGCACGATCGACCGGTCAAGTGCACGGTCTCGATCGACGGCGCGAGCCGCGAGATGACGATCACCGAGACCGATGCGGAGAAGCACCTCGTCGACTGGAAGATCGCCGGCGACGACGCGGCGCCGCCGGCGGCCACGCCGCCCACGTGACCTGAGCGCGTCAGCCCTTGAGGAACGCGACGGTCACGCCGTCGCCGCCTTCGTTCGACTCGCCGGGGCGAAACTTCTCGACGCCCTGGTGTCGCGTGAGGTGCGCCCGCACGGCGGTCTTGAGTGCGCCGGTGCCGTGACCGTGGATCACGAACACGGTCTCGCGCTCGGCGAGCAGGCTCTCGTCGATGAAGCGATCGAGCTGGAGGACCGCCTCGTCGACGCGCTGGCCACGGACATCGACGGTCGTCTCGACGGTGCGCGCGGTGGAGCGGCCGCCGGCGGGCACGCCGTTGACGAGCTCGACGGTGGTGCCGTTCGGCTCGGCCGACTTGCTCTCGGCGCGGGCCTCCGCCTTCGCGCGGGTCTCGAGCCCGGCACGCCGCGCGTTGCGGTGCGAGTCGAGCAGCACGTCGCCGAGCGGCACGGTCGCGCGCATCGAGCCGACGCGGACCTCGACCTTGCCATCGGCGAGCACCTCGACGACCTCGACGCGGCCGAGCTTCGGCACGATCACCGGCGCGCCGGGGATCAGCTGGTCGGGGCGCGGCGCGACCC
>JALZOI010000453.1 GCA_030857245.1 Myxococcota bacterium | reverse complement strand
GTGCGAGCAGCAGGCGCGGGCTGCCGAGCCACTGGCGGAGGTCGGCCTGCGCGGCCTGAGCACGTTCGGGGCGGACCTCGTGCTCGCCGCCGAGCGCGCCGGTGGTCCGGTGGTGTTCGCGGCGCTCGAGAAGTACAGCGGCGGTCACGCTCGCCCGCGCCAGCTCGGCGCGCGTCGGCTCGCGCTGCGGGACTAGGGTCCGCCGGTCAGCGCGTCGACATCGGCGAGGCAGTCGGGCCGGAACAGGATCGTGGTGTTCGCGAGCACGTGCTGCGTGGCCCACGCGGTCATGTCGCTCGCGCCCTCGTTCTGCCAGTACATGACGCAGTCGCGGTCGGTGCAGTGCGCGCCATGCGAGCCGTCCTGGTGTGGGGAGCTCAGCGGGACGCCATTGTTGACGAGGCCGATCGCATGGCCGAGCTCGTGGACCAGCGTGGACTGCTCGACGAACCGCTGCACGTTGCCGACGGCCGAGGTGCTGGCGATCACGTCCTTGAACATCGCGATCACGCCGGTCGTGCCGAGGGACACGCCCAGCACGCCGGCCTTCGGGCCGACGGCATCGGTGAACAGGCCGCTGACGAACACGACGTAGTACGTCTTGAGCCCGGGCGCGTCGCGCTGGCTGCGGTGCGCGGCGGCGAGCGCGAGGATGTCGGCGACCGTGACCTGCTCGTCGGCGACCGCGCCGATGTCCTCCATGGTGGCGACGGTGCGTGGGATCGCGATCGGCTTCGTGCCGGCGAACAGGCGCTCGATGTTGGCGATCGAGATGTCGAACGTGTCGCCAAAGCCGGCCATGGTGCCCGTGTAGGGCGCCTCGCCGGTCTCGTAGTCGATCTCGACGGAGACCCGCGTGATCGACGGATCGAACGCGCTGATCGCGACGGTGCCGGGCGCGTCGCGCGGCGGGCCGCCATCGGAGCTTGGGGCGTCGTCACCGCCGCCGTCGCCGGCACCTCCCGGCGAACCGCACGCGCCGAGCAGGATCACGATCGCGAGCAGTCGGGACATCGCCCCAGTGTAGAGCGGCGCGCGGCGCCCGTGCGCGATACCGCGCCCGCCGATGGTCAGATCACCGTGAGTGACGCGCGGTCAAGGTGCGCAGCTGTAGACGCTGTTCTGGCCTCCGAAGCCGTCGTCGACGACGTTCGGGTTCGCGGGATCCATGATCCAGCTCGAGCCATCGAGGATGAGCTTGTACTGGTAGCTGCCGGCTTCGAAGGTCCGCGTCCCGAGCCACACGCCAGAGCCGTCCATCGCGAGCTCGACCGCGCCGGCTCCCGGGTTGCCGCCCCACGCCACGAAGTCGCCGGTGACCCACACGCTCGTCGCGCCGGCGTGACCGTCGAGCCGGAACACCTTCTCGCAGGTCAGGGCCGCCGCATCCCCGGCCGCATCCGCCATCGCATCGGCCCGCGGCCCGGCGTCCGGGTCGTCATCGCCGCCCTTGTCCCAGCCGGGTGGATGGCAGGCAGCGAGAGCGAGCATGACGACGATCGCGAGACGCATGTCGGCCCCCCTCGCTTCAAGTCACATGCCAGCACCCGCCGGCCCCCCCGAGGGGACGCCCTCCACGAGCTCAACTTCGAGGGTCCCAAGCTCCTGAAACCGCGTGCGTCCGGTGTCCGAAGTTGCGTTCGTGGAGGGCGTCCCCTCCGGCGTTTCGATTCGCAGCGCGGCCGCCCGCGGCTCGCGTTTCGTTTCGCAACCGAGGGTGCGTGAGTGCTGTAGGTGCGTGAAGTCTGGGCGGCCGAGGGCGGAGATCCGCGGGCGGGCCGGGCACGAATCGTGGAAATGGCCGGAGCGTGACGTCTCGCCTGATCTCTGCCCTGGCCCTCGCGGCCGTCGCCGTGGCCGCTCGCCCCGCGCAGGCGATCGAGCCGGTGCCGTCGTTCCGCTACCTCGTGACCGGGAATGGCTTCGGGTTCCAGGTCTTCGACGTCGGCGCCAACGCGGTCAAGCAGTACCTCGAGCGGCCCTACCGCTACCTGCGCGCGAACCCGACGAACCCGGATGCCGAGGGCATCGTGCGGCGCAACCTCGCGTTCGACACGTACTTCGGCGCGAAGGTCGGCTCGCAGGCGCAGTGGTTCGCCGGCCGCGCCCCGAGCGAGGTCGGCTACGTCGCCGAGTCCAACGTGATCCGCTCCGTCATCACGATGGGCAGCGTGACGACCGAGACGTTCTACGTCTCGCCGTTCGGCTATCCCGGCAACGCGATGGTGATGGTGCTGAAGGTCACCAACAACGGTGCCGCGCAGCCGGTCACCGCGTACGCGATGCACAACTTCAAGCTCGGCTCCGCGCCCAACCCGGACGAGCCCGGCGCGAACGGCGAGGCGATCGCGTTCGATGCCGCGACCGCGACCGCGACCGAGACCGGCCCGGGCGGCGGCGTCATCCTGTACGCGCCGATCGGCGGCGCCGACGTCTCGAGCTGCGCCGACAACGCGCACGCCTCGATCGCCGCGGGCACGGGCATCACGATGCAGCCGTCGTGCACCGGTACCGATCGCAAGAACGCCTTCGCGAAGGACCTCGGCACGCTCGCCGCCGGCGAGAGCAAGTGGTGGGGCGTCGGCGTCGTGTTCGATCCCGATGGGAACGCCGCCGCGACGCGCACCGCCTGGGCTACGTGGCTCGCCGGCCGCGCGGCCGATCAGGTGCTGGCCGACGTGCTCGCCGAGTTCGAGGCGTGGCGCAAGCCGCCCGTCGCCGGGCTCGACGCCACCGAGACCAAGATCTGGCGCCAGTCCGAGACCGTGCTGCGGATGTCCCAGGTCCTCGAGCCGTTCCAGGAGAGCCCACGCCGCAAGGGCCACGGCATGGTGCTCGCGAGCCTGCCGCCCGGCGGCTGGCACACCGGGTGGGTCCGTGACGCCGTCTACGCGCTGGTCGCGATGGCGCGCACCGGGCACCACGACATGGCGAAGATCGGCCTCGACTTCTTCCTCGACGCCGACGCCGGCAAGTACAGCTCGTACCTCAACGACGTCCCGTACCGGATCAGCACGGTCCGCTACTTCGGCGACGGCGAGGAGGAGGCGGACTACTCGGGCGCACCGACCCGCAACGTCGAGATCGACGGCTGGGGGCTGTTCCTGTGGGGTGCGCGCACGTACATCGACCAGAGCAACGACGTCGCGTGGCTCGCCGCACCGACGAAGAAGGGCGACACCGTCTACGAGGCGATCCGCGAAGGCGTCGCCGAGGCGCTCGCGAAGAACATGGAGGACAGCGGCATGGCGATCGCCGATGCCTCGATCTGGGAGGTCCACTGGGGCAACCGCCAGCACTTCCTGTACACGACCGCCACCGCCGCGCGCGGCTTCTGCGACATGGCCACGCTGGCGCGCCGCGCCGGCCGCACCGAGGACATCGAGCGCTACCGCGAGCTCTCGAAGAAGGCCGTCGATGCGATGAAGAACCACTTCATCGACTCGAATCGCGTCCTCGCCGGTTCGCTCGAGCGGCTCGCGCAAGGCGCGAACTATCGCGACGGCTCGACCGTCGAGGCGATCACCTGGAACCTGCTGCCCGCCGATCACGCGATCAGCAAGGCGACGCTCGACGCGATGAGCTTCCTGCAGACCCCCGCCGGCGGCTACAAGCGCGTCGAGGGCTCGCAGGATCAGTACGACACCGACGAGTGGATCCTCATCGACCTCCGCGCCTCCGCCGCGTTCCGCAAGAGCGGCAACGCCGCGAAGGCCGACCAGCTGCTCGGCTGGGTCAGCGCGCAGGCGTCGGTCAACTACGATCTGCTCCCCGAGCTCTACAACACGCGGACCTCGAGCGGCCAGATCGGCGCGTACTCCGGCAGCATCCCGATGGTCGGCTACGGCGCCGGCGCGTACCAGATGACGCTGCTCGATCGCGCCGGCCTGTACGAGGCGAGCGACTGCGGCCAGTTCGATCCCGGCGATGACGCCGGCCCGGGTGGCGGCGGCGATGACGACGACGATGGGCTCGGCCGCTCGGGCGTGGCGTGCGCGTGCACGACCGGCTCGGCCTCGCCCGAGGGCGCGGTGCTGGTGCTCGTCGTCGGCGCGCTCGTGCTGCGCCGCCGCCGGGGACAGGCGACTCGTGGCTAGCGCGCCCGTCGCCGAGCTGCGCCACATCGGGAAGAGCTTCCCGGGCGTGCGCGCGCTGCACGACGTCTCGCTCGCGATCGCGCCCGGCGAGGTGCTCGGGCTCGTCGGCGAGAACGGCGCGGGCAAGTCGACGCTGATCAAGATCCTCGGCGGCGTCTACGCCGCGGGGAGCTACGAGGGCGAGGTCGTCGTCGGCGGCCGCGTCCAGGCGTTCCGCTCGACCCGCGACGCGCGGCGCGCCGGTGTCGCGGTCGTCCACCAGGAGCTCTCCCTCGTCCCCGAGATGACGATCGCGGAGAACCTCCTGCTCGGCCGCGAGCCCACGCGGTGGGGCGTCGTCGACGCGGTCCGGCTCCACGCGATGGCGCGCGACCTGCTCGCCGCCGTGATCGGCCCGGCCGCGATGGCGCACCTCGACCTCGCCACGCCGGTCGCGCACCTCGGCGTGGGCATGCAGCAGATCCTCGAGATCGCGCGCGCGCTCGCCGACGACGCCCGCGTGATCATCCTCGACGAGCCGACCGCCGCGCTCACCGACGGCGAGATCGAGCGGCTGTTCGCGCTGGTCCGCACGCGCCGCGCCGCCGGTGCCTCGTTCATCTACATCTCGCACCGGCTCGACGAGATCGCCGCGCTCTGCGACCGCGTCGCCGTGATGCGCGACGGCCAGCTCGTCGACACCGTCGCGGCGTCGGCGCCCACCGACGAGATCGTCACGCGGATGACCGGCAAGGAGCTCGGCGACGTCCATGCGCGCCACACCCGCGGCGCCGCACTCGGCGTGCCCGTCCTCGAGGTCACCGGGCTCTCGGTCGCGCACCCCACCCTGCCCGGCCGCCGGGTCGTCGACGAGCTCTCGCTGACCGTTCATGCCGGCGAGATCGTCGCGCTCGCCGGGGCGATGGGATCGGGCCGCACCGCCGCGCTGTCGGCGCTGTTCGGGCTCGCGCGCAGCGCCGTCGGCGGGCACATCCGGGTCGATGGCCAGCCCGTCGTGGTGCACTCGCCCAAGGACGCGATCGCGGCGCGCATCGCCTTCGTCCCCGAGGACCGCAAGGCGCACGGCCTCGTGCTGCCGCTCTCGGTCTCCGACAACCTCGGGATGGCGGCGCTCGGGCAGGTGTCGTGGTGCGGCCTGGTCGACGCGGCGCGCGCCGAGCACGCGGCGGCGACCCGCATGCGCGACCTCCGCATCAAGGCGCCCGGGCTCGGCGCCGAGGTCGCGACGCTGTCGGGCGGCAACCAGCAGAAGGTCGTGCTCGGCAAGTGGCTCGAGCTCGCCCCGCGCGTGCTGCTGCTCGACGAGCCGACGCGCGGCGTGGACGTCGGCGCCAAGGCAGAGATCTACCGGCTGATCGAGGAGCTCACCACGCGCGGCCACGCCGTGCTGCTCGCGTCGTCGGACCTGCCGGAGCTCGTCCGCCTCGCCGACCGCGTGCTCGTGCTGCGCGAAGGCCGGCTGACCGGCGTGCTCGCGCAGGGCCAGGTCACGCAGCTCGCGATCATGCAGCTCGCCGTCGGCACCCCGCCGCCCGGCCCCGCGGCGCCGCACGGGTTCGTGACGCCGGTGCACGCGGTGCCAGCGTCGGTGCAAGGAGTGATGTCGTGAACCTCGAAGCCGCCGTGCCGCCCGTGCCTGCCCCGACCGGCCGCAAGCTCGACGTCAACGCCTGGACGATGGCCGGCGTGCTCGGCCTGATGTGGGCCGTCCTCGCGCTGCTCCCCGCCACCCGCGGCGTGTTCCTGACGCAGGGCAACCTGTCGTCGGTGCTCTCGCAGAGCGCGGTGCTGCTCGTCGTCGCCGTCGGGATGACGCTCGTCATCATCATCCGCGGCATCGACCTCTCGGTCGGCGCGGGCGTCGCGCTCACCGGCGTGGTCGCGGCGATCGTGCACGTCAAGCTCGGGCTGCCGGCGCCGCTCGCGATGCTCGCCGCCCTCGCGTGCGGCGCGGCGATCGGCGCGTGGCACGGCTGGTGGGTCGGCTGGCTCGGGGTCCCCGCGTTCGTCGTCACGCTCGCGGGCTTCAAGGCGTACCGCGGTGGCGCCCTGGTGCTCTCCGACGCGCAGAGCCTCGTGATGGGCGACGACTTCGCGGTCCTCGCGGGCACGCTGCCCGTCACCGCGACGTGGGGCCTGGTCGCCGTCACCGTCACCGCCGGCCTCGCGATCACGCTGCGT
>JALZOI010000452.1 GCA_030857245.1 Myxococcota bacterium | reverse complement strand
GCCCGGAGCGGGGCGCCGGCTTCGGGGCCTCGCCGCCGAGCGCGCTCTGCCGTCGCGGAGCGGGCAGGTCGGCGATGTCGAGCGCGCCTCCTGCCGTGCCGCCGGTCGGTGCGGGTTTGCCCGCTGCCGCCGTCGCCGCCTTGTCGGCGATGGCCACGCGCGACTTGCAGCTCGCGCAGTTCACGAACTTCGCCCCGACGGGGACGCCGGCATCGGCGATACGGTTGGTGGTCCCGCACGCCGAGCAGGTCGCCTCGATCATCCGGCGGAATCATACCGCGACCTCGCGATGATTTGCCTGCTCGCGGCCGGGACCTGCGTGCACCCACACCACGT
Organism: Myxococcota bacterium; assembly: GCA_030857245.1. Classification (GTDB taxonomy): domain Bacteria; phylum Myxococcota_A; class Polyangia; order Haliangiales; family Haliangiaceae; genus JABFXX01. Next base: position 5,954 of record JALZOI010000452.1, on the reverse strand, counting down.
GAGCTCGCTGCCGCGAAGGTGTCGCCGCCGCCGCGGCCCTCGGGGACTTGCTGATCGCGCGCGCTAACCATGACCCACGCGCGGCGCTCACGATCTAGTCGACCGCTTGCCACTGTGGCGTAGGCCGCGGTAGGGTCCCGCCCCGAAGCTCGCCCCAAGCTCTTTCGATCATTACCAAAACGAGAAGACAAGCCAATGCTCGACCCAGCTCGCATGGACGACGTCCTGCGCCGTGGCGGTGAAGTTGCCAGCGTTGTGACCGCCTGGCGGAGCCTCGACGAGCGCCGCCGGAAGCTCCAGGGCGATCTCGACACCATCCGCGCGCAGCGCAACACCGCCAACGAGCGGATGGCGAAGCTCGACAAGAAGTCGGCGGAGTTCGTCACCGCGCGCGACGAGATGAAGGCGCTGTCGACGCGGATCAAGGAAGGCGAGGGCGAGCTGACATCGCTCGAGCACGAGGCGCAGGCCCGGCTCGAGGACATCCCCAACGCACCCCACGCGAGCGTCCCCGACGGCACCGGCGAGCACGACAACCCGGTCCTCCACACGTGGGGCACCAAGCCGACGTACACGTTCGCGCCGAAGCCGCACTGGGAGCTCGGCGAGGCGCTCGGCATCCTCGACTTCGAGGCGGGCATCCGGATCACGGGCGCGCGGTTCACGGTGCTGCGCGGCGCGGCGGCGAAGCTGACGCGCGGCCTCCTCAACTTCATGCTCGATCTCCACACGCAGCACGGCTACGAGGAGATCTGGCCGCCCGCGATCGTCAAGCGCTCGTCGCTGCGCGGGACCGGCCAGCTGCCGAAGTTCGAGCAGGATCTGTTCAAGCTCGAGATCCCGCGCGGGCCCGATCACGTCGCGGATAACGATCTGTTCCTGTCCCCGACCGCCGAGGTCCAGGTCACGAACCTCCACAACGATCAGATCCTCGACGGTGACACCCTGCCGCGCCGCTACTGCGCGTACACGCCGTGCTTCCGCGCCGAGGCGGGCGCCGCCGGCAAGGACACGCGCGGGTTGATCCGCCAGCACCAGTTCGACAAGGTCGAGCTCGTCAAGCTCGTGACCCCCGACGCCAGCTACGGCGAGCTCGAGGCGCTGCGGCAGGACGCCGAGCGGATCCTGCAGACCCTCGGCCTTCATTATCGCGTGGTCACGCTGTGCACCGGGGATCTCGGGTTCCACTCGACGAAGACCTACGATCTCGAGGTCTGGCTCCCGGGTCAGGACGCGTTTCGCGAGATCTCGTCGTGCTCGAACTTCGAGGACTACCAGGCGCGGCGCGCGAAGATTCGCTATCGCCCGGGCGCGGGCGACAAGCCGCGCGCGCTCCACACGCTCAACGGGTCGGGCATCGCGATCGGCCGCACGCTCGTCGCGATCCTCGAGCAGTACCAGCAGGCGGACGGTACGGTGGTCGTGCCGGTCGCGCTCCGCCCGTACGTCGGGGGCCTCGAGCGGATCGTGCCGCGCACCTAGTCAGGTTCCGCCGCCCTGGTTTTTTGGGAGACGTCACGACCCCTGTAGAAGTCTTCCGATCCCACTTTACAAGGAACCTTCGATCCGTATAGTGCCCCTGCCTCTGGGACGTCCTGGAGGAGTGGCCGAGTGGTTGAAGGCAGCGGTCTTGAAAACCGCCGAGCGCAAGCTCCGGGGGTTCGAATCCCTCCTCCTCCGCAGGCTCTGATAACCGAATAGTGTCACGCAGGTGGTCATGGGCGGGACGTCCGTCGTTGAGAGGCGGCGTCCCGACCCGACTGTTTTTAGTTTGAGATCTAGATTGGCAAACGGGCCGTACCCCGGCGTCGCTCCGTCGACTTCGAGGTTCATGGAGAGATGGCCGAGTGGCTGAAGGCACCGGTTTGCTAAACCGGCGTATGGGGTTTTCCTGTACCGAGGGTTCGAATCCCTCTCTCTCCGCCGTGGGCCGCGGTGGGCCGCGGTGGGCCGCGCCGCATGCGCGGCTTCGGCCGCAGACGAGACGAGGCGACACGACACGAGGCGACGCGACACGAACGACACGACGTACAACGTAGATGAGGATCCGTAGCTCAATGGATAGAGCACCGGTCTACGGAACCGGGGGTTAGAGGTTCGACCCCTCTCGGATCCGCAACATGATGAACGAACGAAGCGAAGACGAAGGCTGGATGGACGAGGCGCTGGCCGAAGCGCGCGATGCGGCAACGGTGGGAGATGTTCCCGTCGGAGCCGTGGTGGTGCATGACGGCGCGATCATCGCTCGAGGTCGCAATCGTCGCGAGCTCGACGGTGACCCCACAGCTCATGCCGAGATCGTTGCACTGCGCGCAGCTGCAAAGGTCCTCGGTCACTGGCGGGTGGAGGCCTCGCTCTATGTCACGCAGGAGCCCTGTCCGATGTGCGCCGGGGCGATCGTCAACGCACGCGTCAAGCGCCTGGTGTTCGGGTGTCTCAACCCGAAAGCCGGCGCGGTGACGACCCTCTATCAGATCCCGACCGACGCTCGATTGAACCATCGAGTCGAGGTCGTGGCCGGCACGCGCAGCGGCGAGTGTGCCTCGGTGCTCCAGGCATTCTTCGCCGAGCTCCGGCGCGGTCCCGGGTATCGATAACTGAAGCCCGCGCTTCATGCGCGGGAAAGCTCGCGCTTCATGCGCGGGAAAGCTTCCTGAAGCTCGCGCTTCACGCGCGGGTAAGAAAACGACTCTGGAGGGGTGTCCGAGTGGCCGATGGTGTCTGATTCGAAATCAGATGTACGCAAGTACCGGGGGTTCAAATCCCTCCCCCTCCGCAATAGCAAAAGACCAAGAGCCGAACGCTGGTTCGGCTTCGGGCTCGCACGGAGCGAGGCTTGGTAGAATGAATCCCGATCTCTTCTCCGTTGGCTGCATTCGTTTGGTGGCCAACTGGAGGGATGACCGAGTGGCCGAAGGTGCACGATTGGAAATCGTGTGTATCGCAAGGTACCGAGGGTTCGAATCCCTCTCCCTCCGCGCCCGATCCCCTGCGTGATTGTTTTTGTTTATGGTCCCGGGTGACGCGACGGCTGTGAACCCCGCCAGGCCCGGAAGGGAGCAACGGTAGCGGACATAGCGGGTGCCTGGGGCCACCTTTTTTCAACGAGCGACGAATCGATGCTGATTCGTCGCTCGTTGTCTTTTTCGGAATATAACCAAGCTGATGATCCGTCGCGCCGCGATGCTCTTCGCCCTCCTGCAGGTGGGCTGTGACAACAGCGCGAGCGGCACGGGAGCTCCGAGCCCCGGCAGCGCCAGCGGGAGCGGCACCTCGATCACGATGACCCAGCGTCCATCCGTCGGGTCAGGCGGCGGGTTCAGTGCCGATCTCGCCAAGCAGCTCGATACCGCGGGCTCGGGCGACAGCAGCAGCGGGATGGCGAGCGGCAGCGCTACGGGCGCGGCGGCGATGCAACCGGCTGATGCCACCGCGAGCGAGCCGGCATCGAAGCCGGCAGACAAGGTCGCGGTCGCGGCCGTGCCGACGCCCGCGGACAAGCCCGCTGCGGACAGGTCCGCCGTGGACAAAGCCGCGGACAGGCCCGCCGTCGACAAAGCTGCGGACAGGCCCACCGCGGACAAGCCCGCTGCGGACAGGTCCGCCGTGGACAAAGCCGCGGACAGGCCCGCCGTGGACAAAGCCGCGGACAGGCCCGCCGTGGACAAAGCCGCGGACAGGCCCGCCGTCGACAAAGCCGCGGACAGGCCCGCGGCGGACAAACCGACGGACAAGCTGAAGGAGCCGGCGACCAAAGCGGACAAGGTCGCGGTCGCCCCGGTGCCGACGCCCGGCGACAAGGCAGCGGTCGTGCCGGTGCCGACTCCCGCGGCCAAGCCGGCGGACAAGGACGCGGTCGCCCCGGTGCCCGCCGACAAGGTCGCGCCCGTGCCGACGCCGGCGGACGCGGTCGTGCCGGGACCGAATACCGACGGTGCCGCCGGGTGGCTCCGGCGGGTGACGATGCCGTTCGCGGCGAGCCCGGGGCTGCCGTCGAACAAGCTCGGCACCTCGGTCGTGATCTCGAGCGGGCGACCGCCGGCGAAGGCGCCGGTCTCCGTGCCGTCCGCGCTCCGCGCCATCACAATCTCGCTGCTGCCGAACTGGGAGCGCGACGTGGAGGCGGCCGGCACGATCTCACTGTTCGTGAAGATCCCGAATCGCGCGGAGAGCGCGCTGTTCATCTTCAAGTACGGCTACGAGGACCCGAAGGCGCCGAGCGATCGCGACGCCTACAAGAAGTGGCTCGGCGATCAGAAGGTGCTCACCGTCAAGGACGACCGTCAGCTCGGCGCGGCCTGGTACATCGAGGGCACGGACGGGAGCGGGCGCCCGGCGTTCCGCGTGGTCGTCAACTACGGCGGCAAGAAGCTGCTCTGCTACGGGTCGCTCTACAAGGACGCGACGTCCGGACAGCTCGGCGATCTGCGGGATCACACGATCATCCAGGCCAAGCAGATCTGCGAGACCCTGGCGTTGTAGCGTCGGATCCTGCGGGTATAGTGCGGGCTCGATCGCAGGTCTGCTGCCCGCTCATGTCGTATCTCGTCCTCGCTCGCAAGTACCGGCCCACGACCTTCTCGGAGGTGGTGGGGCAGGAGCACGTTACGCGGACCCTCGGGAACGCGTTCGCGGCGGGCCGCGTGCACCACGCGTTTCTGTTCTGCGGCCCTCGGGGCTGCGGCAAGACCACGCTCGCGCGCATCGTCGGCAAGGCGCTGAACTGCGAGCAGGGCGCGAGCGCGACGGTCGCGGCGCCGGCGTGCGGCACGTGCAGCGCGTGCACGAGCATCGCGAACGGCAGCGCGGTCGACTACCAGGAGATGGACGGCGCCTCGAACCGCGGCATCGACGCGATCCGCGAGCTCACCGAGGCGGTCCGCTACCAGCCCGCTGTGCTGCGCAAGAAGGTCTACGTCATCGACGAAGTCCACATGCTCACGACGGAGGCGTTCAACGCGCTCCTCAAGACGCTCGAGGAGCCGCCGCCGCACGTCACGTTCGTGCTCGCGACGACGGAGCCGCACAAGCTCCCGAACACGATCCTGTCGCGCTGCCAGCGCTATGACTTCAAGCTCGTCCCGGCGTCCCGCCTGGGCGTGTACCTGGCGAGCATCTTCGAGCGCGAGCAGCTCACCGTCGAGCCCGGCGCGATCAGCCTGCTCGTTCGCGAGTCCGGCGGCAGCGTGCGTGACGCGCTGTCGCTGAGCGATCAGCTGATCTCCTACGTCGGCGAGGGCACGATCACCGAGCAACACGTCGCCGATGTCCTCGGCGTTGCCGATCGCTCGCTGACCCGCACGCTGGTGCACTCGCTCGCGAGTGGCGATGCCGGCACCGCGCTCGGTGCCGTGGAGTCGGCGATCAACCGCGGCGTTGACGAGGTCCAGCTCGCGCGCGCGATCGTGCGCTACCTCCGCGATCTCTCGGTGCTGCAGGTCGCGCCCGATCGCCGCGAGCTCGTCGACGCGACCACCGAGGAGCGCGCGGAGTTGCTCGCCGAGGCGGGCTCGCTCGAGCGCACACGCGTCACCCAGATGTTCGATCGGATGCTGCGGTGCTGCGACGAGCTCGGCAAGACGTTGCAGCCGCGGCTCGTGCTCGACTGCGCGCTGATCGATGTCGCCACCGTGGAGCCGCTCGTGCCGCTCGGCGATCTGATCGAGCGGCTCGGCGAGCTCGAGCACCGGCTGGTCGCTGGTGGCGGGTCGCGGGCTCCGTCGCGAGGCGCCGGGACGGGCGGTGGTGGCGCGCGTCCGCCCGCAGCGGCGCGTCCTGCAGCGTCGTCGTCAGCGTCGTCGTCAGCGTCGACGTCAGCGTCGACGTCAGCGTCGTCGCCAGCCCGGACGCCGCCGGCACCGTCGTCGCCTGCCGCGTCGACGCCCGAGCCCGCATCGCGGCCTCCCGCGCAGCGCAGCGCGCCCGCCTCCTTCGCCGTGGGGACGCACGATGGC
>JALZOI010000451.1 GCA_030857245.1 Myxococcota bacterium | reverse complement strand
GCCTGAGGTCTCGCGCGGCCGCGCGCGCGACGCCCTCGCGGAGGCTGCGCTCGAGCTCCTCGTAGGCGCCGTCCGGGAGGTGACTGCGCGCGACGCTGTGCTTGGCGGTGGCCGTGACCAGCGTCAGGAAGCGCTGGCCGCCGACGGCCTGCTCGCGGAGCGAAACGACGTCGGCGAACGGCACGTGGCAAGGCGACGCCCGCCGCTTCCACAGCGGACCCGGCATGATGACGGCGTCGTCCTCGAGCACGAGCTCGCGGGCGCGCGCCGGCAGGATCGAGAACAGCGCGATGGCGACGAAGCCGAGCGAGGCCGCCGCCAACCCGAGATAGAGGAGGCGCGCGGTGGAGGCCGACAGCTCGAGCAGGCCGTTCACGATGACGCCCGTCGTCCGCGTCGATGCCCACGCCAGCACGGCCGCGCACGCACCGAAGAACGCCGCCCCGCCGAGCATCGCGCCGCGCGCGGGCTGGACGCGGAACCGTCGGACCATGCCGTGACGGTACGCGACCTGGCGCGCGGTGTCTTCGCTCCCGCGCTCCGCCAGGCGGCCGCCCGGTGCTACCGTGTTTCGATGCGTCCGCTCGCCGAGCTCGCACCGCACGCCGCCGGCCTTCGCGGGGTGTTCTCCGACATCGACGACACCCTGACCCATGGCGGCGCGGTCGAGCCCGTGGCCTACGCCGCGCTGGCGCGCGCCCGGGCCGCCGGCCTGCGCGTGGTGCTCGTGACCGGTCGCCCCGCGGGCTGGGCCGAGGTGCTCGCGTCGGTGTGGCCGGTCGACGGGGCGATCGCGGAGAACGGCGGCATCGCCTACCTCAAGCGCGGCGGCCGGCTCGAGCGGATCTACTTCGACCCCGGGGATCCCCGCGCGGATGCGGACCGCCTCGCCGCGCTCACGGACGACATCCTGCGCTCGTTCTCGTTCGCGCGGCGCAGCGATGATAGCGGCCTGCGGATCACCGACGCCGCGTTCGACATCGGCGAGACCCAGCACCTCGCGGCCGCCGAGATCGCCGCGATCGTCGCGCGCTGCCGCGAGCTCGGCGCGCGCACGCTGGTGTCGAGCGTGCACGCCCACGCCTGCTTCCACACCGCCGACAAGGCGCAGATGTCGGCGCGCGTGGCAGGGCTGCTGTGGGGAGACGCCCCGGCCGAGGTCGCGGCGCACTACGCGTTCGTGGGTGATTCGCCGAACGACCAGGCCGCCTTCGCATTCTTCGCCGCGTCGATCGGGGTCGCCAACGTCGCGCGTTACGCGGCCGCGCTCGCGCCGCCGCCGCGCTACGTCACGGCCGCGCCGTACGGCCGCGGGTTCGCCGAGGCCGTCGATGCCCTCCTCGCGCACCGCGACACCCCACGCTGATCACACCGTGAGCGCCGCGTCGCACAAACCCGGCCACGCAGGCACCGGCGCCTGCTACGAAGGAGCGGTGCGAAGGCTGGCGCTCGGCTGCGTGGGTGTCTGCCTCGGCCTGAGCGTCGGGCTCGTGGGCTGCACGGTGCCCGGGATCATGCCGGCGGTCGACGCCGCGACCGCCGACGGCGTGCGGGTGGCGACCTTCAACGTGCGCCGCTTCTTCGACACCGTGTGCGACTCGGGGAGCTGTGATGCCGACGACTACGAGGTCCAGCCGACGCAGGCGTACTTCGACGCGCGTGCCGCGCAGCTCGCGACCGCGATCCGCCGCCTCGATGCCGACGTGGTGGCGCTGCAGGAGGTCGAGACGCAGGCCTGCCTCGACGCCCTGCTGAGCCACCTCGCGGACGAGCTGCCCCACGGCGTGCTCGGCGAGATCGGCACCGCGGCCTCCGTCGACGTCGCGATCCTGTCGCGGACGCCGATCGAGCAGGTCGTCGGCCACCGCGCCGTCCAGCCGCTCACCCGCCCCGACGGCACGCCGACGACGTTCAGCCGCGAGCTGCTCGAGGTCCACGTGCACGCCGGCACCGGCGGCAAGGTGGTGCTGGTCGCCGCCCATTTCCGCTCGAAGGTCGCCGACGATCCCGGGCGCCGACTGGCCGAGGCGCAGGTCGCGGCCGTCGTGGTCCGCGCGCTCGCCGCCGCGCAGCCCGGAGCGCTCGTCGTACTGGGCGGCGACCTCAACGATACGCCGGGCTCCGCGCCGCTGAACGCGCTGACGGTCGACGGCGGCCTGGTACGGGTCGCGGACGATCTGCCGATCGCCGCGCAGGCGACCTACGAGTACCAGGGCCAGGGCCAGGCGATCGATCACCTGCTCCTCGCACCGACGCCGGTCGCGACGCGCGTGCCGCGGTCGTCGCGCGTGTGGCGGGAGGACCGCGGCTGGGGCGGCAGCGACCACTACGCGCTGACGTCGGACTTCGTCGTCACGGCGCCCTGACGCCGCCCCGCGCGCGGCGCGCCCGGCACGCCGACGCTGATGCCACCGACGATGAGGAGCGAGTGGCTACTTGAGCGCGCGCCACGGCTTCGGGAACCACGCCCAGTGACCGTTGACGTGGACGAGGCCATCGTAGGCCATGCCCAAGGTCTCGCCGGGCTTGACGTACTTCCAGCGGTAGAACGTCAGGCCGGGCTTGAGCGAGGCGGCCGCGTCCTTGTAGCCACCGGGGAACGAGTCCGCAGCGCCGGTCCAGCTCTGGAGCTCCTCGGTCGTCGCCTGCGAGATCAGCAGCTCGGTGTTCGCGGGGTCGGCGCTGATCACGGCCTTCGGATCCTTCCACAGCGAGTCGTACGAGGTCTCGACCTTCGCCGCGACGGCATCACCGAACACGGCCTTGTAGTCCGCCGAGGTCGGCTTCAGCGCACGCGTCATCGCGGCGGCGTCGCCCGAACGGATGTCCGTCAGCATCTGCTTCGCACCCTCGGCCGTGCCGGGATACTTCGACGTGGCGGCCGCGCCGCCGCCCGACTTCTTGTCGCACGCGCCCAGCACCGCCAGCAGCAGGCCGATCGCGAGCACCCCACTCCGCATCAACATGTTGGTCATATGCCGCCGACTATGCCCGAAGTGCGGCCCGCCTTTAGCGTGCCGGCGCAGGGATCGAGCGGCGTCCCTCGCTCGACTCCCGCGGCGGCGGGCGGCGGTGCGCTCCGGCCGCGCGCGCCGCCATCACCAGCCGCTCGATCGGGTCGCGCGTGCGCGCGCTCAGAGAGCGGGAGAGATTGGCCGCCAAGAGCGCCAAGAACGCCAACAAAACTTCAAGGACTGGGGGGCGCACCGACCTTTCTTCTTCGGATCCTTGGCGTCCATTGGCGGCCCTGGCGGCCAATCTCCCCGGCTCAGTGCGGCGCTTCGCGGGGCGGTGGCGGCGGCGCGAACTGCACGGCGTCACCGACGCGCACCTCGCCACCGCGCGTGACGGCGGCGTAGACACCGAGGCACGTGTCGGCTTCCTGGACGATCGTCTTCAGCACCTTCGGATCGGCGTCGAGCCCGGGCTGCGCGTGGGTCGGCATCGAGCAGCGTACGGTCGGGCAGTCGACGAGGGCCGTGCACGCGCCGAGCGCGAGCGTGCCGCCGGTCCATCCGGTCTCGACGAGCCCGGTCCCGGTGGTCTCGACGAGGACGTTCGGGCGAAACCGGCGCACGTCGAAGTCCGAGGTCGTGCGGGCGCGGAGCGCATCGAGGCTCGCCGTCGTGAGCACGTGCAGGGCCATGACATCGAAGTACGTGCCTGGCGGCGTGACGTAGACGCCGAGCTCCAGGAGCTTGGCCATCGGCAGCCTCGACAGGTCGGGGCCGTCGCTGGGTGAGCCCTCGCTGGGTGAGCCGTCGCTGGGTGAGCCCTCGCCGCACGTCGCAGACTCGGCGGCTTCGGGCGACCGGGCGTGGGCTGCGAGCGTGGCGGCCGCGATGCCCGCGTAGTGCGCGCGATCGCTCGCGGGGCGGAGAGCCTGCAGGGTGACGCGGTGGCCGAGCACCGCCGAGAGGCGCGCGTGGACGTCGGGATCGTCGGAGCGGATGGTGGAGCCGTCGGGGAGCGTGAGCGTGACGTCGGGGATGTGACCCGGGCCCACGTCCGGCGCGGGCTCGTGCACGAACCGCGCGGAGCACAACAGCAGTGCGGGATAGCGCCTCGCGTCGGTGAGCACCCCGCGTTCCTCGTCGCGCACGGCCCACAGCCGATCACCAAGCAGGCCGCGCTCGCCGATCACGGTCGCGGCGACGCGCTCGCCTCCCATCGACTTCACGGGATATCGCCAGAGCTCGAGCACTCGCACCGCCGCAGTCTACGGCAACTTCGGGGCACGTCAGGGCACGTCAGGGCACGTCAGGGCACGTCTCCGGCGGACAGTCGCGCGAGCTCGCGGCGCACGAAGGCCTGGCCGCGCCGATCCGATTGCCACGCGCCGGGGCGCCAGCCTGCGAGGAAGCGGCAGAAGTCCAGGCGCGCGATCGGATAGAGCGAGCGCCACTCGGCTTCGAGGTCGGTGAGATCGAGGGGGGTGGCGGTGGAAGGGAGCAGGGCCGGCGGCAGGCGTGCGAGCGCGGCGCGGAGCTCGCGGAAGTAGGTGTCGAGGTGCGCGTGCGCGATGGCCTCGGGTGGCTCGTCGCTGCGGCCGTAGAGGAGGTACGCGACATCGCGCATCGCGCATCCGTGGCCGCTGTACTGGAAGTCCACGGCAGCGGCCTGGCGGCGGTCGCCGGAGAAGCAGAAGTTCGCTTCCTTCGGGTCGCCGTGAAGGATCGTCTGGTAGCGCGCGGCGGCGAGCCGGGCCTCGAGTGCGGGCGCGATGGCGCGGAGCTGCGGATCCGCGATCGCCGGCAGCTCGTCCGTTCGCGTCGCGAGGTGCCAGTACGTACCGATCGGCCACAGGCCCGCGGCAGGCGCGCCGAGAGATCGAGCATGGAAGGCGGCCAGCCAGGCGAGGCACGCGCCGAGGGACGTGACGTCGGCGTCGTGCTCGCGCCCGGGGAAGCCGGCGGCATCGAGATCCTCGAGCACGAACAGCCACTCGCCGTCGACGATCTTGCTGCCGTAGAGCCGCGCGACGCGGCACGTGGCATCGCAGCGTGGAGCCACCTCGCGGTAGAACGCTGCCTCCACGTCATAGGAGCGGCGCTTGCGGGCATCCGAGATCGTGGCCTTCGCGTGCACCGGCGGCCGCACCCACTTCACCACAGCGGTCGGCGCCACCCCGCCCTCGAGCTCCACCCGAAACAGCTCGCCATACCCGCCCCACAGCGACTGCAACTGCCGGCCCCGTCGCGCGCGCCGCGCGCCCATGACCTCCGCGATCCACGCGAGCACGCGCCTACGGTAGCGCACCACCCCGACCGGGGTTGCGCCACCGGTGTCAGCTCCCCGAGACGGCAGAGAACCGATGACACCGGGGGCCCGTTCCTGCAGAGTCCCGGCATGCTCATCGCTCGCCCCGCGCGGCTCGCCCGGATGTGTTCGCTGCTCGTCCTCGCCGGCGTGGCGGCGGCCTCGCCGGCGGTCGCGGATGACGCCGACAAGTACAAGCGCAAGGATGCGGCGCAGCTCGCCATCGTGGATGCCCTGGACAAGCGGGCGCCGACTGCCCTGGATGCCTACATCACCGGGTCGGTCGAGACCGTGGGGCTGTGGTTCAGCACGCCGAGCTGTCGCAAGCGGTTCTCGACCGCGCGCGTGAAGGCCGGCAAGGACGTGCGCGCACTCGTGGACTGTTTTGCGCCGCTCGGCGTCCAGCAGTCAGGCCTGCTGATCACCTACGGCCCCGGCGTCACGTTGTCCCTCAAGCTCGACGTGAGCGACGACAAGGTGACGTTGACGAAGCTGTCTTCGATGACCCACGACCCGGCCGTCGCCGACGTCTTCCTGAAGATCTTCGAGACGCACCGCCTCACCGGGACCGCGATCATCCCGCTCGACGGCAACGCTCGCGCCGAGCTCACCGGCCTGCCGGGCGGCGTCGGAGGCTTCCGCGTGTGCGTCGACAAGCGCGGCCGCGTGAGCTCGCACCAGCTGTTCGATGTCCAGCAGCGCGGCGCCCTCGCCAAGGCGATCGCGGCAGCGGTCCGCGGCTGGACCTTCAAGCCCTTCGAGATCCGCGGCACGCCGATCCCCGTCTGCACGTTCGCGTTCGTGCGCGCGAGCGAGCATCCCCCGCTGCCGGCCGGCGGCACGCCACCTCCCTGACGCGCGGGCGACCTCGCGACCGCTCGCGTCGGCGCTCGTCGATCCTCATTCGCGCTCCACGGTGCCGGTGTGCTCCAGCGCGTCGAGCGCGGTGCAGCCGTCGCCGCCGGGGGCGAGCTCGCACGCCCGCGCCAGCGCAGCGCGCGCGACCTCGAGCTCGCCGCGGTCGAACGCGAACCGCCCGAGCAGATCGCAGC